>JAYURF010000343.1:0-1629 GCA_043756365.1 Acidimicrobiales bacterium | reverse complement strand
TCGCCGTCGCGGCCGACGATGCCGATGACGTCGAGCGCATCCGCCGTGCTGCTCAGGCGTACGGCGTCGATGTGACCGATCACCCCGACGGCAGCATCTCGATGGCCGAACCGATCGTCGGCATTCGCGCCAGGGTCACCATCCGGGGGCGCATCGTGCAGGCCGAGCCGTACCAGTGGAAGGCGATGAACTCCCCCGGCAACCCGGCCCGGTCCGGCACCCGGGCCCCGGCCATCTTCGAACAGGGCCCAGCCCAGCCGCGCAAGCTTGGCCACGTTCTGTACACCTCCCCCGATTTCGAGGCGAGCATGCGCTTCCTCACCGACGTGCTCGGGTTCAAGGTCAGCGACACCAGCGCCGGCATGATCGCGTTCTTGCGCTGCGGCACCGACCATCACAACGTCGGCCTGATCAATGCCCCGGTCCCGTTCTTCCATCACTCGTCGTGGCAAGTCAACGATGTCGACGAGATCGGCCGCGGCGCACAGAACCTGCTGGCGGTCGATCCGACGCGCGACATCTGGGGGCTCGGGCGACACTTCCTCGGCAGCAACCTGTTCTGGTACTTCCGCGACCCGGCCGGGAACTTTGCCGAGTACTACGCCGACTTGGATCAGATCCCCGACGACGCCGAGTGGGACGCCCGCGACTGGGCACCGGACAAGGCCCTGTACGCGTGGGGGCCACCGGTCCCGAAAGCCTTCGTCCAACCCAGTGACGTCGATGAGATCGTCGCCGCCATGCAAGGAGCATCATGAAGATCGCCCGTTTCACCGAAGGTGGCCGCACACGCCTCGGCCTTGTTGTCGCAGCAGGAGCGGCCACCGATACGGGTGAGATCATCGATGTCGGCAGCGCCGACCCATCGCTGCCGACCGATGTCGGCGTGCTGCTCGCCTCCGGCGATCTCGCCCGGCTCGACCGCACTGCCGGCACCGCTGCGCGCCTGGCGCTGTCGGCAGTCAAGCTCGAAGCACCGATCGCGCAGCCGCCGACGTTCCTCGCGATCGGGCTCAACTACGCCGACCACGTCGCCGAGAGTGGCATGACCAAGCCTGCCGCTCCGGTGGTGTTCAACAAGCAGGTCACCTGTGTTGTCGGCCCCGGTGACGGGGTCGAGGTCCCCACCGCGGCACCAGACTGGGTCGACTACGAAGGCGAGCTCGGTGTCGTCATCGGCACGCGCTGTCGCAACGTGGCCGTGGCTGATGCACCGTCGGTGGTGGCGGGCTACATGATCGTCAACGACGTGTCGGTGCGCGACTGGCAGCGGGCCACCCCGACGATGACGATGGGCAAGTCGTGGGACACGCACGGACCGACGGGGCCGTGGCTGGTCACCGCGGATGAGATCGCCGATCCGCACGATCTCGGCATCCGCACGTGGGTCGATGGCGAGCTCCGCCAGGACGCCTCGACCAAACAGATGATCACCAACTGCTGGGAACTGATCGCCCACCTGTCCACGGCGTTCACGCTCTTGCCCGGAACGATCATCGCCACCGGCACACCAGCAGGCGTCGGGTTCGTGATGGACCCGCCGCGGTGCATGAAGGCCGGCTCCACCGTGCGTGTCGAGATCGATCAGCTCGGGGTTCTCGAGAACCCTGTGATCGCCCAACCCTGAAA
>JAYURF010000342.1:0-1629 GCA_043756365.1 Acidimicrobiales bacterium | reverse complement strand
CGCTGCAACCCGACGACGTCGAAGAACGTGGCGACGTAACCGGTGGGCGGCAGCAGCCGGGCTTCGATGCCGAGTCGGGTGCCGGCGTAATGCAAGGTCTCCCGATGATGGCCGGCCGCAGCGAGACGGTCCATGATCGCGATCGCCGGCAGGACGTGGCCCGAGGTGCCGCCACCTGTGACCACTGCATGACAGCGGCGGCGCGGCACGGCCGGCGAGGTCATTTCGAGTGGCGGGCGACGTTCAGCAGGATTCCGACTGCCGCCATGCACACGAACAACGAGCTCCCGCCTGCGGAGAAGAAGGGCAGTGTGAGCCCGGTCACGGGCATCAGCCCAATGACACCACCGATGTTGATCACGGTCTGCACCACGAACCAGCCAACGATGCCCCCGGCCAGCAGCATCCCGAAGCGGTCACGGGCGGCCAGCGCGATCTGCACACCGCAGTAGGTGAGCACCACGAAACCACCGACCACCGCGACCACGCCGATCAGGCCGAGTTCCTCGGCGATGACGGCGAAGATGAAGTCGCTGTGGGCCAACGGCACGAAGTCGCCCAGCTTGTTCAGCCCACGGCCTGGCCCTGCGCCGGTGGTACCACCCTGGGCGACGGCGATCATCGCCTGGTACGTCTGGTAGCTGAGGTCGTCGCGGTTGCCGGTGATGTCGAGGAAGGCGGTGAACCGGTGATAGCGCCGCGGGCTGGTCACGACAAACACCAGCGCGACCAGCGTCGAAACCACCCCGGCCGAGGCCATCGGCACGAACGGCGTGCCCCCGACGAAGGCAACGGTGAAGACGATCGCACCGAGCACGATCGCGGTGCCCAGGTCGCCTTGGGCCATGCACAAACCCGACGCGAGCGCAGCGACGTAGATGGTGGGGATCAGTGTGCGACGAAGGTCGTGCATCTCGGATTCGCGGCGGGTGAGCAGATCGGCGCAGTACAACAACACGGCGAGCTTCAAGAACTCCGATGGTTGGAAGCTGAACGAACCCAGCGAGATCCAGGCGCGTGCATCGTTGACCTCGGCGCCGAGGCCGGGAACGAACGGGAGGAACATCAACCCGGCGGCACCAACCAGGCCCGGTGCCACCAGCCGGCGCCAGAACGTGTACGGCACCTTTGCCCCGACGTACAACGCAACGGTTCCGAGCACGGCCCACGTGGCCTGACGGTTGAAGATCCGCCACGGCGAGTACCCCAGGTGAAACTGCTGGATCGAAGATGCAGACAGCACCATCACCAACCCGAGCATCACGAACACGGTGACGATGAGTCCGGTGACGTAGTAGGTGGTCGGCGGCGGGCCGGTCGGGCGGCGCAGCCCGAAGCGGGCGCTCGGCCGGCGGCGAAGCGCGGCGGCACGAGCCGAAGCCTGCCGGCGACGGTCGGCGATGAGGCTGCTGGAGGTGCTCATTGTTGACGGTCCTCGTCCTTGATGCCAGCAAGGGCTGGGGCTGGTTCGCTTCGATGGTGCGCGGCGACCGCGCGGCGGAAGTCATCGCCGCGGGCCGGGTACCCGCCTGCCGAAGTTCCGCCTGCCGAAGTCCCGCCGGCCAAAGTCCCGCCAGCCGGGTACCAGTCGAAGCTGGCACACGCCGGTGAGAGCACCACGGCGTCGCC
>JAYURF010000341.1:0-1630 GCA_043756365.1 Acidimicrobiales bacterium | reverse complement strand
GCGCTCCGGAAACGGTGGCCGACGTGTTGGCGATGCACTACTCGCTCGCCCAACAGCACGCTCAGGCATGGCAGTACGCGTGCATCGCGGGAGATCGCGCCCGGGACCGGTACGCGAACCTCGAGGCCGCAGCCCAGTACGACCGGGCGATCGACGCGGGGCGCAAGCTCGCGGCATCCTCGCCGGGCGAGATGGTGGCGGTGTGGCGGATGTTGGGCGACGTGCGGGAACAACTCGGCCTCTTCGAAGATGCCATCGAGGCGTACCGCAGCGCAGCCAGCCTGGTCGACGACGACCCGATCGCGCGTGCCGACCTGTTGTGGCGGCGAGCGCGCGTGCGCATGCACCTCGGCGCCTACCGGACCGCGTTGGCGGAAGCCACCAAGGCCCGCAACCTCCTCATCGACGTCGACCTTCCCGGCGCCGCCAATGCCCGCGCCCGGTTGACGGCCCTGCAGGCGTTGCTGCGTCAGGCCCAGCAACGAGCCGACCCTGCGTTGCGCTTGGCCGACCAGGCGATCGCCGAGGCCATCGCGGCCGACGACGACGACGCCCTGGCCCGGGCATATTTGGTGTCCGACTGGGCCAATCGCGTGCTCGGCGCGACCGCTCCAACCGGCTACGGCGAGCTCGCCCTCGACATCTACGAGCGTCTCGGCGACCTCGACGGAGCCGGGAAGGCATCGAACAACCTCGGAGCGATCGCCTATCTCGCCGGGCAGTGGGACGACGCTGTCAAGTGGTACCGAAAGGCACTCGACTCCTACAAGCGCTGTGGGAACGAAGCCGCCGCAGCTGTGGCCGGCACCAACCTGGCCGAGGTATTGGTGAGCCAACGCGCGCTCGCCGAGGCCGAGCCGATGCTGCGTGAATCCATCCGCATCCTGCGTTCCTCACGAGCCCTCGACGACGTGCTCTTCGCCGAGATCCAACTCGGTCGCCTTTTGGTCGAGCGTGGCGACAACGCGGCCGCGGTCGAGCACCTCACCGCAGTACGGGGTGAAGCCGCGGCCGTCGGACAGGTCGGGTACGCCTTCGAGGCCGCGATGCACCTGGCCGCTGCCTTCGCTGCCCAGGATCTGTTCGCTGTCGCGACGGCGGCACTCGATGATGCCGTCGCAGGCATGGGCTTCGTCGATCCGCTGTACCAGCCGACGCTGGCGCGGGTCCGGGCGATGGCGTTGGCCGGCACAGGTCAACTCGCCGACAGCCGGCAGGTGCTCGAACTCGGCCTTGTGAGTGCGCGTGAGCAGGGCCTCCGCTACGAAGAGGGCCTGCTCCTGCTGGCGAGCTTGGAGGTCGACCGGGCCGCCGGCATCGAGCCGTCGGCGTCGCTGGTCGCGATGATGACGTCGATCTTTGCGCTACTCCACGTCGACATCGAGGTGCCCGTCGAGTCCGTTACTGGAACCGCGGATCATCACGACCGAACACCTGCCACGTCGTGACGGCGTCGCCGTTGGCGTCACCACGCGTGGTTTCGCTGGCGATGCACCACGACTCGCCCGCCGGAAGGGTCGCCGACGTCACCTTGCCGGCGCCGTCGAACTGCGGGTTGATGCACACCAGCACCGGCCGGAAGGTCGTCCCACCGGTGGGGTCGTATTCGAGCGACAGGTTCAGCGCCCCG
>JAYURF010000340.1:0-4408 GCA_043756365.1 Acidimicrobiales bacterium | reverse complement strand
TGCCCCGGTCGTAGCGCCATGCCCATGAACCGTCGTCGAGTTGGTGTGCGTTGTGCAGGATTCCTCGCCGCAGCGAGCTCTCGCTGCGGGTCGGGTTGTGCTGCATCGTGCGTTCCAACAACGCGTCGAAGCTGGGGAAGCTTTGTGGGCCATCGACGAAATCGATCACCGCCTTCGACTTCGCCCGGTTCACACCAGGGGTGATGTCGACCAGCATCAGCGCCTGCACCAGCGAACGGTGGTGTGTGGCCACCTGCAACGAGGTCAGTCCGCCGAGCGACATTCCCACCAACATCAGCGACCTCGGCGCCAGCGCGGTGATGACCGCGGCGACATCGTCGGCGAGCAGGCGGGGGACGTACCGGCCATCGGGCCGCCAGTCGGAATGGCCGTGGCCGGGCAGGTCGATCGCCACTGCCGAGCGCCCGAGGGCCATGATCGTCGTGTCCCACGTGTGCGCGTTCTGTGCCCCGCCGTGCACGAACACCACCGCGGGATCGTCACCCCACACCAGCGCGCTGATCGAACGACCGTCGGATACCCGCACCTCGTCGCGGCGGACGATGGGTGGCTTCTCGAATGGCAGGCCGTGCTCGGAGGCGTTTTCGTGAAACAGTCCGAACTCGTCATAGGGCAGGCGATCCATGCGTGCCATGGTGTCAGGTCGACGGTGTCAGCTGGCGCACCGGCGCAGCCGGTCAGGCGCCCGCGGGGGCGGGCAGAGTCGTGGCGGCTGCAGTGGTCGGCACCACCGTCGTGGGTGCAACGGTGGTCACCGGGACGGTCGTCGCCGGCACTTTCGTGGTGGCCGGGGCGGTGCCGGGCACCGTCACCGGGGCGGCCACGGTCGCCAGCGGGACCGTCGGCGGCGGGACCGTCGTGGTGGTCGTGCTCGTCGTGGTGGGGGCGTTCGGGTCCGGACGGTTGAAATCAGGCAGGCGCTCGGCCTTGGTGTAGTCCTCGGGCTCTTTGCCATCGAGGCCCCACACGAACACCCGGTCGCCATTGTCGACCAAGCTGGGGAAGAACTCGGCGATGCTGTTGTTCAACCGCACGCAGCCATGCGAGGCCGGCTCGCGCGGCACGTTCTCGGCGCCGTGAATGGCGATGCCGTAGTTGAAGTACACCGGGTTGAGCATGCCGCCGAGCGGGCTTATCCGTTTACCCTCGTAGCGTCGGGTGATCTTGAACGTGCCCCCCGGTGTCTTGGCGAACGCGCAGATGTACTTCTCCACCGGCGGAACGAGCGGTTCGCCGTATTCATCGGTGTCGTACAGCGCTTTTTCGCAGAACTCCTCCGGCTGACCGTTTTCGTCGAGGATTCCCGACGAGATGTGGGCGATGAGCGTGGGCGTGTCGTCGGTGAACACGATCAGCACCTGCTGCGGGAGATAGATCTCGACGTGGGTGCTGCCGGCACCGAGGGGTCGGCGCGGTTGGAACACGATCGGGTCCTGCATCTCCAACCACAGTTCCGGGGTGACCTGCGACGCCGAATCGCTGTTGGAGAGGTCCTGCCAGGTGAGTTGCTTGACCAACTTCTTGTATGCCCAGACGGCCTGTTGAGTACCCGACCCGAACTGCCCGTCGACGGGGCCGGGCGCGAAACCGAGATCAGTGAGCCGTTGTTGCACCTTCCGGACGTCGTCGCCGAAGGAACCGTTGAAGATCGGCCCGGCGATGCTGGTCTTCACGACGGTGGTGGCTGTCGGGTCGATGCTCACGGCGGGCGGGGCGGTCACGGGTACCGTGACCGCTGTGTCGAGAGGCGACGTGGCGTTGGCCGGAGCGCTGGCCGGAGCGCTCGCGTCGCCATTGCCGCCGCCGGACAGGCCTGCGACGACGACGACGATCAACACGCTCGCGGCGGCAAACGCGGGCAGCCACCGATTGGCGGGCGCGACACCACGGTCCTCATCGACCGGATCGGGTCGCAGAACGGGGCGGGTTGGCGAGCCTGCGGGGCGCCGCCTCGGTTGTGGGCCGGGAGGCCGAGGAGTGGTCAAGCGAAGACTCCGGGGAACGGGACCCGACGATCCTACCAACCTCGTCGGTGGCCCAGCCCGCGCGCGCCCGAAGGCCCTGGCCGGGCCGTTGCTCAACCCTCCTGCACGCCCCGCGCGATGCGCGGGACAGGGGTGATGCTGCGCAACTCGCGGCGCAGTTGCACCATCTCGACGACGATCCGCCTGATCACCGACAGCGAAGACAGCGTACTTTCGCCCCTGGTACGGGCGAAGTAGTCCACGCCGAACTGGATCACGTTGAACCCCAGCTTGCGCGCCCGGATGATCAGCTCGGCGTCGATGAACGAGCCCTCGCTGTGCAGTTCGATGTGGTCGAACACGCTGCGCCGGCACAGCTTGAACGCGAAGTTGATGTCGCGCAGCCGCACCCCGAACAGGCGGCGGATGAGGACGTTGTAGAAGAACGTGTAGATCGCCCGCGAGGGCCCTTCACCAACCCGGTCGAAGCGATACGCGCTCACGATGTCTGCCTCGTAGTAGCGCAGCAGGCGCAGCGCCTTGTGTAGCTCGGCCATGTCGAACGGCAGATCGGCATCGGTGTACAACACGAGGTCACCGGTTGCCGAAGCGAAACCCGTCTTGATCGAGCCGCCCAGCTTGCGGTTGACCGGATGGTGGACCACCTTCACCCGCGGATCGGCTGCAGCCATCTCGTCGGCGATCGTGGCGGTGCGATCGGTTGAGGCGTCGTCGATGACGATCAGTTCGTAGTCGGCGATGCTCCCCGCAGTCACCAGTTCCTCCGCAACCTCACGCGCCGCCTGAAGGGCACGCGTGATGTAGGCCTCTTCGTTCCACATCGGGAAGAAGATGCTCAACGTCTCATTCGATGCAGAAATCACCGCCGGGAGGGTAGCTGACGTGGCCGGCCCAGCGACCGGCACCCTGCCCCGGTCCGCCCCGGTCCGGACGCGAGGGCGCCAGGTCGATCCACCGCTACGCTGGCCCGCAATGACCTCGTTGCCGCCGCCCCCGGCCAACGTCCAGGCCGACCCCGCTGCCATCGACCCCGCGGCCATCGACCCAGCGGCCATCGACCCAGCCGTGCTGCGCGGCGGGCAACTCACGCCGGCGTGGCGGATCACCTTTGTCGTCGGCTGGGTCGCGGTGGTACTCGGGCTCGCTGCGGTCGTCAAGACCTCGCGCACGATGGGCCTGTCCACGTGGTGGCTGGGTGCGTCCGGCGACCCCCGCGTGGTGTTCGTACAGGCGTTGCCGTTCATCCCGTCGGTGCTGGTGATCATTGCCGCGTCTCGCAACAGCAGGTTCGTACCGTTTTTCGGCGTCGTCGCGTCGGCGCTCGTTGCGCTCATCGCCACCGGAGACATCGGCCGGTTCGATCGACTGGCGATCGTGCAGTTCGCGGTGGCCGGCGGAGGCCTGTTGGTGAGCGTGGCCGCGTTTGCCGGAATGGTGCGCACCGATGACCGCGTGTGCTCCGTGCCGATCAATTGATCGGCTGATCACTAATCTGGGCGAATGCGCACGATCAAGCATCCTCTATCGGGAGCGTTCTACGACCTCACGGTGAACGGAACGATCGAGGTCACCAAGGACGCCAGGCGCGGCCTGTTCACCGAGCACGGGGTGTGGTTGGAAGGCGAGATCCGCCACGCCGACCCGCACCTGTGCCTGTGGATCGCCGGTAAGCAACTCCCCAACCGGTTCCAACAAGCCGCCGAGGCATTGCGCGAGTAACGGATCCAACGAACCGAGCCAAACGAAAAGAAAGGCGAGCCGATGACGATCACTCAACCTCCTGGCACCCAACCTTCCGGCACCCAAGATCCTGGCAGCCCGGAACACGGCATGCACAGCGAAGGATCCGTGGGCGCGCGGTCGCCGGGCACCAGCTACCAGCAGCTGCTCGAGACCGATAGTCGGCCGGAGAACATCCCGGTGGTGCTGCGCTGGCAGAGCTGGTCGTCGCTCGGCGATGTCGACATCCCCCGCGAGCGGTACACGTCGCGCGAGTTCCACGAACTCGAAACCGAACGCGTGTGGAAACGGGCGTGGCAGATGGCGTGCCGCGAAGAAGACGTACCCGAAGTCGGCGACACCTGCGTGTACGACATCTGCGACGTCTCGCTTCTGGTGGTTCGATCCGCCCCCGACCAGATCAAGGCGTACTACAACGCCTGCCTGCACCGCGGCCGTCAACTGCGCGATCAGGGCGGCAACGCGTACGAGTTACGCTGTCCGTTCCACGGGTACTGCTGGAACCTCGACGGCTCACTGAAGCAGATCCCGTGCGAGTGGGACTTCCCACACGTGGACCCGTCCGAATGGGCGCTGCCCGAGGTACGCGTCGGCACGTGGGGCGGTTTCGTGTTCGTCAACATGGACCCTGGCTGCGAGCCGCTCGAGTCGTTCCTCGGCGA
>JAYURF010000339.1:0-1631 GCA_043756365.1 Acidimicrobiales bacterium | reverse complement strand
GCTCGGGGTTGATCGAGTACTGCTGCAAGTTGAAGTCGAAGTCCTTGGCACCTGGGGCGATCGCGGCGTCGAATCCGGTCCGGATCCACGTGACCGTGTCACCCTCGAAGCCGAGCTCCGCGGCGACGGCGAGTGCAACTGCGGCCTCGAAGCCCTGCCCGGTTTCGGGGGCGTTATCGATCACGTACGGGGGGAACGCCGGGTCGCCGGTGGCGATGGTGAGCCCAGCGGCAGCCAGCGTCTTGCCAGCCGCGCAGTCGGCGGCCGTCGCGCCGCTCGGGGCGGCGGCGTCGGTACCTGTTGTCTCCTCAGCAGCTGGGGGCTGTGAGGACGCGGCGGTGACGGGCGGGGCGGTCTCGGTGGCGTCGTCACCGCACGCGCTCAACGCCACGATGCCGACGGCGAGGGTGGCGGCGAGGATGGCGGTGAGAGTGGTTGCAGGTCGCTTCATAGTTTGCTCCTTCAGGTGTTCACGCTGATCGGGCGACTCTACCAGGGGGGTCTCACGCCGATCCGACCTGGTCAAGCGACAGACACAAACAGTTGACAGTGAGACGGATATGTCTTAACGTCTCACCTGTGACCCCGCCTGAAGTTCGCGTCCTCGACGCCACCAAGACCTGCTGCGAGCGGTGGGGGATCGCCAAGGTCACCGTCGATGACATCGCCGCCGAGGCGGGCGTCTCCAGGGCCACCCTCTACCGGATGTTCCCTGGCGGAAAGGATGTGCTGTTCGACGCCTTGCGGGTCCACGAGCTGGAGGAGTTCTTTGCCAGCCTCAACGAGCACCTTGTCGGCGTCGACGACCTCGAAGAACTACTGGTACGCACCGTGGTGCACGCCACCATCGAGTTGCGCAACGACCACCATCTGGCAATCATGCTCGCCTCCGAGCCGGGTGACACCCTCGCCAACCTCACCGTGCAGGGACTGCCGAGAATCATCCGGATGGCGTCGCTGCTGCTCGCCGGGCGAGTCGAGCCCTATCTCGATCGCGCCAGCGCGGTGCGGCTGGTCGAACTGCTCGCACGGCTCGTCATCTCATACTTCCTCGCACCCTCGGACCACGTTGACCTCGGCGACGAAGTGTCGGCCCGATCATTCATCACCACCCACATCTTGCCGACGTTCCCCGTGGTGTCGGCCGCCTCAGGAGCACCGCTATGAACGTCATCCACAACGACAACATCACCATCCTCGGCCGCGCCGAGATCAACGACATCGACGCGATCCTCGCGATTCCCAGCACCGATCCGAACGAGATCGAACACATCGTCAAGGACAATGCCGACGCGATCTTCACGTGGGACTACTCGCTCAGCCGGCCGGCGCTGCGCAAGCTGTACGAGAAGGCCAAGGTCGGCCAGTGGAACGCCACCACCGACCTGCCGTGGGACACCGACGTCGACGTCGAAAAGACCGTTGCCGAGGATCAGGCCATGCTCGGATCGGGGTTCGACCCGAACGTCTACATCGGTACTCCGGTCGAGAAGTGGGCCGAGAAGGAGTGGCTCGAGTTCGGCATCCAGAGCCGCAACTGGAGCCTCAGCCAGTTCATGCACGGCGAGCAGGGCGCACTGCTGTGCACCGCCAAGATCGTCGAAACCGTGCCGTGGTACGACGCCAAGCTG
>JAYURF010000338.1:0-1633 GCA_043756365.1 Acidimicrobiales bacterium | reverse complement strand
CACCGAGTTCGGCGACGGATCCGGCGAGGCGGCGGATCGCATCGGGGTCGGAGCCGTCATACGCGATGGTCCAGCGTCCGAACACCTGCACCGACGGTGCGGTCAGGGCATGTGCCGCCTCGTCGCGATGGGCGCGGGTGGCGTATTCGCGGATGACCACTTCGACGTTGGGGTTGTTCTCGGCGCACGTCTCGGCGCGCCCGCGCACGATGAAGCCGTAGACGAAGCCGCGAACCGACGGATCCGGCGTGCGCCCGATCGAACACGTACCGATCCGCTCGGCGGTGATCACATCGAAGATCTCCTGGTAGCGATGCGGCTCGAACGGTGCAGCCAGCGACGGATCCTCGGCGCCGCCTTCCATCCCGATCGTTTCCGGCTCGAACGGGAATGGGCAGTCGTAGGTGAGCAGCTCGTCGGCAAGGGCGGGATTCCACATCTGCATCGCCGAGTGGAACGAGAGCTGATCGCAGCCCGGCTCGGCGGGAAGGTTGGTGTGATCGTCGGGGGCGAACAGCGTGGTGCCCGGGCCGGGCTGCGCTGTTGCTGCGGGACCGGCAACAGCCGGCTCGTCATCGCCTGTACTCTTGACCACCACCGCGATCAACACCGCGGCCACCGCGACACCCACCACCGCGACCGCGATCATCCACGGGTCGCGTCGCCCGGTGCGGGTGCTCTCTAGATCTTGGCCGTCATCTTTCGTCATGTCATCTCCCACGGGTCGTGCCGCCCGATCAGCAGTTCGCCCTTACCGTCGGGTACGGGTTGACGGCTGCGCCGCCGCCGGGATGGATCTCGAAGTGGAGGTGATTGGCACTGGTGTTACCGGTGGCGCCGACGTAGCCGATCACCTCGCCGGCGCTAACGCTGCGCGACGAACCCTCCCACGACGACAGGTGCGCGTAGTAGTACCTGGCACCGTCGGAACCACTCAGCCAAATCGCGTTGCCACCAAGGGTGTTGGTCTTCATCGTCACCGAGCCAGAAACGACGGCGACGAGCGGGGTGCCGTGCGGGCTCATCATGTCGACACCTTGGTGCGAACGCCCGCCCGAGCGGGGCGCACCCCACGAGTCGCCGAATGCCGTCGGGCCGGCCACCGGACACACCCAATCGCCGCCACGCGCAATGGCTGCGGGTGCAGGTGCCGGTGCTGGCGCCGGTGTCGGTGTCGGCGCAGGATCGGGATCCGACGAATCGTCGGCAGGGGCATCGGCGGGTGCCGACGGTTGCTGTGCGGGTGCCGCCGGTGCGGCGGGAGCTGCGGGTAACGGTGCGGGAGCGGCCGCAGGCTTGGACGCGGGGGTGGCAACTCGCGATACGGCTACGGCCTGAACGCCCGAACCCTTGGCTGGCGCAGCAGCCGCAGCAACTGCGGCAGCCCGTGCCGCTGCAGCCTCGGCCTCGGCGCGCTGGGCCGCCTGAACCTTGCGCTGACGGGCCAACTCGGCTTCGTAGGCGCGACGGACCTCTTCGTCCTTGAGATGGACGCGAAGCTGCTCCAGCTCGACGAGTTGGGCGTCGAGCTCAGCCTGGTTGGCGGCGAGCTGTTCGCTATGGCGCAGGTTCTGCGCCTGCAGCGAGGCGAGCCGGGAGTTCTTTTCATCGAGGTCGGTGCGGAGCGCGTCGA
>JAYURF010000337.1:0-1635 GCA_043756365.1 Acidimicrobiales bacterium | reverse complement strand
CAGCGCCCGGGTGAGTTCTTCGGGGGTGGAGTGGGCGGCGATGATCGCGATCCATTGGCCTTCGGTGGTGAGTTGGTCGCGTTGGTCGGGGTCGAGTCGGGCGAGTGCGTTGGCGACGGAATCGATGTGCGCGCCGGAGAGGTCTCCGTTGGCGAGGCCGGTCGCGAGTTGTGGGATCGCGTCGACGGTGCGTGCCCGGCGTGTTGTTTGTGACGCGTCGCGCTGCGATGTGCGGCCGAGATCGGTGATCGTGGTTTCGGGGTCGGGTGTGGTGCCGTCTTGGGCGAGGTCGGCCAGGCGTGACGTCGCGGCCAGGCGGACGGACTCGGTGAGGCCGTGTATGCGGGTGGCGTCGGTGAGGAGTTGTTCGACTTGGTGGCGGTCTCGCTGGGCAATGTCAGCGGTGATCGCGGCGCTGATCAGCCGGGAGAACGCGGGGACCACAATGGTCATATCGACAGTCATCGCGTTCAGCCTTCCCCTCGTGTCGTGTTCGCCTGCCCGGCCGCATACGGTCTGGGTGGCGGTGCTGATGTTGTGGCAGGAGCGAACCTGCGAGACGTCGAGGGGAAGTTCGACACTCGAACGTTAGTTCGTCTGCGAACGAACCGCAACAGGTTTCCGGAAAAGTTTTCGCGAACCTCCTATTCGCTGATCATCCACGCGTCGATCAGTTTGCGGGCGATCGAGATGGCCGGCGGGATGGGTGGCAGTTCGTCACGGGTGTACCACTGTGCATCGACGATCTCGGTCGGGTCGCAGACGATCTCGCCGCTCACCCACTCGGCAGTGAACCCGACCATCAGGCTGTGCGGGAACGGCCACGGCTGGCTGCCCCAGTAGCGCACGTTGCCGACGGTGAGCGCAACCTCCTCGCGCACCTCGCGCACGACGGCCTGCTCCAGGTTCTCGCCAGGTTCGACGAAGCCGGCAAGGCAGCTGTACATCGGCGAGCGGAACTGCACTCCCCTGGCGAGCAACGCCTGCTGATCGGGCCCCGGGTCGCCACGGGTGACGAGCGTGATCATCGCCGGGGCCAAGCGGGGGTAGGCGAGCAGCCCGCATGCCGGGCACTTCATCGACCGGTCTCCGGGGCTCGCCTCGGTCGGCGTCGCGCAGCGCCCGCAGAACCGGTGGGTGCGCGCCCATTCGGCCAGTTGCACCGCCCGTCCGGCGATCACCCACTCGACCTCGCTGGCCCGCCCGTAGTACGAGTACAGATCGAGCGCAGCCCCGTCGGAGGGGTCCTCGCCGTGAGGCACGTCGACCGCCCAGCACGCCTCCTGCCCGAACATCCCGAGGAAGTGATGGCCCTCACCGGGGCCACCAGGCACTTCGTAAGACACGAACACCGAAGCCCCGATGACGTGAACGTAGCGGTGGGTTACCACACCCGCAGAAGGCGACAGGCTGGGCGTGAAATCGGGCATCGCCCGTCACCGTAGACGCACTCGTGCGCTCCATCTGCCGCTGAGATGTCCGCCGCGAGCCGCAAGTAAGATCGCGCTCATGACCAACGTTGTGATCGTCGACGCCGTCCGCACCCCCATCGGCAAGCGTGGTGGCGGGCTGTCCACCCTGCATCCCGGTGAGTTGCTCGGCCGCGTGCAACGAGCCCTCGTCGAGCGCAGCGGC
>JAYURF010000336.1:0-1636 GCA_043756365.1 Acidimicrobiales bacterium | reverse complement strand
CTGTTTACCCGAAGCACGGCGTCACGGAACGAGGCCGGTAGTCGATGTTTGCTGTTGCTACCTCATCGATTGCCTGGGTGATCTTCGCGATCATCACCATCGGGTGGATCGTCTACTACTCGGCGAACCGCCGGGCGTCGCGCCATGAACTCGGTTCGGAGATCGAACTGGCGGCCAACCGCAAGCCGTACTTCGACGACGAGGTGCTCGAAGGCGCCCGCCTCGAGCGGGTGCAACTGTTGGGCCTGCTGTTCCTGGTCGTCTTGGTCATCGGCCTCCCGTTGTACTGGGTGTTCGAGCCCAGCCGGATGGCAGGGGCGCGGGACCAAAAAGAAGCAACGTTCATCGCCTGGGGCAGCGACCTGTATGCCACGACCGAAGAGGGCGGGTTCAACTGCGCTGGCTGCCACGGCGCCAATGGCGGCGGCGGCCAAGCCCCCTACACGATCACCGATCCCCGCACCGGCGAGATCGAAGCGGTCACGTGGAATGCCCCGGCGGTGAACACGGTGTTCTACCGTTTCGACGAAAACGAGATCGAGTTCATCCTCGTGTACGGCCGGCCGTTCTCACCGATGTCACCGTGGGGACTTGCCGGCGGCGGACCGATGAACGATCAGCAGATCGAGACGCTCATCTCCAAGCTCCGCTCGCTGCAGATCCCGCGTGAGAACTGCCTCGGCACCGAACCTGATCAGCGGGTGTGCGCATCTGGCAATCTGCCCGCCGACAACCAAGCCAGCATCACCGAATCGGCCACCGTCGCTGCCGAGCGGCTCGTGGCCGCAGGCAAGTACGCCACCGTCGACGAGGCACTGGGCGAAGCGCTGTTCAACCTGGAAGACGCCTCGGGTGCCTACTCGTGCGCACGCTGTCACACCAAGGGGTGGAGCTACGGCCAGCCCCAGGTCACCGGCGGCGGCGCCTTCGGCTGGAACCTCACAGGTGGCTCCACCGTGCGCCAGTTCCCCGCGCAGGAGGACATGATCGCCTTCATCGAAGATGGCTCGGAAGTCGGCAAGCGATACGGGGCACAGGGCCAGGGGAGCGGCCGGATGCCCGGGTTCGGATCGATGCTCACCGACGAGCAGATCCAAGCCATCGTCGAGTTCGTTCGGAGCCTGTGATGCATGTCCTTGCCAGCGCCATACCGACGCTCAACAACGTGATCGGAATCATCGCCACCGAGGCCGGACCAAACTCTGGCCCCGGCGGGTGGATGCCCGAACTGCGCGGCATCCTGACGGTGATCATCGCCGTGGGGACGCTGATGGGCAGCGTCTACCTCGTGCTCGGCACCAACATGGGGGCCCGGCTCGGGTTCTTGGTGTCGTTTGCGTCGCTCGCCGGGTGGATGTTCATCATGGGCGCCGTGTGGTGGACCTACGGCATTGGCCTCAAGGGTCCAGAACCGTCATGGGAGGCCGTTCCCGGGGCAACGATCTTGCAGGACACGCCCGCGCTCTCTCGCTCGGGGGCACTCAGCAACTCGGTCGCGGTCCCCGACAGTGCCGACCCGAGCGACACCGCCAAGCTCGTAGCCACCCAGTTCCTCGCCGAACGGTGGCGCCAGCTTGATCCGTCCGCTGCTGCCTACGGGCAGGCCAGCTCGCAGGCCGAGGTTTTCCTCCTCGAA
>JAYURF010000335.1:0-1640 GCA_043756365.1 Acidimicrobiales bacterium | reverse complement strand
CGTCAAGCGCGAGAGCGACGGCGGGGAGCTCACTGGCCGGATCGGCGTGGGCGACCGAGCCGCCGACCGTGCCTCGGTTGCGGATCTGGAAGTGGCCGATGAGTGGCAGCGCCTTGGCCACCAGAGGAGCGTCTGATGCCACTGCGGTGTTGTGTTCGGCGGTCGATTGGCGCACCATCGCCCCGATCCGCAGGTGACCACTACGGCGCTCGATGGTGTCGAGCCCGGCAACCCGATTCAGATCGATCAGGTGCGCGAAGCTTGCCAGGCGCAGGGACAGGATCGGAACCAGGCTCTGCCCGCCGGCCAATGGCTTCGCGTCGTCGCCGTGTTCGGCGAGCAGCCGGGCAACCTCGTCGAGCTGTTCCGGGGCGTGGTAGGTGAACGACGCAGGTTTCAACGACGCCCCCCAATCGGTACTCGGTTCGTAGTCACGCTCGTCCCCTCTCGGTCGCCGACCCCCGTCGCCGCCTCGCACCGTAACCCGCCCCGCGCGTGCCGGTCGATTTTGGACTGAGGCATTCCGATTGGCTCACTCCGATTGGCTCACTCCGATTGGCGCGACCCGATGGTTCAGATCAGGCGGCGTTCATTGGCCCAGGCGGTGAGCTGGTGACGGTTGGAGAGCTGCAGCTTGCGCAGCACGGCCGAGACATGGGTTTCGATGGTCTTCACCGACAAGTGCAGCCGAGCGGCGATCTCTTTGTACGCATAGCCCCTGGCGATGAGCCGGAGCACCTCCTGCTCGCGGGTGGTGAGCTGGTCGAGCTCGGGATCGGCGGGAGCAACGAGATCTCCGGAGAACGCGTCGAGTACGAATCCGGCCAGGCGCGGCGAGAACACCGCATCGCCGTCATGCACGCGTTCGAGCGCGGCCAGCAGTTCGACCGCGCTGATCGTCTTGGTCACGTAGCCGCGCGCTCCGGCGCGGACGACGGCGATGACGTCTTCGGCCGCATCGCTGACCGACAGCGCCAGGAACCGGGGCGGGGATGGATCGTCGCGCACGGCGGTGATCACGGTCTGCCCTCCGCCGCCGGGGAGGTGCACATCGAGCAGCACCACGTGTGGCGACGTGGCGCGGATGACCTCGACGGCGGAGTCGACTGTTGCCGCTTCGCCCACGATCTCGATGCGCGGATGAGGCGGTGCCCCGGTGTCGGCCAGGGCGGTCAGCTCGGCGCGCACCCCGGCGCGGAACAGAGCGTGGTCCTCGACGAGCACTACCCGGACGATCATCGGCGGATTCTTGGGATGCACAGCTCGACCTCGGTACCGGCGCCGAGATGCGAGGTGACCGTGGCTGTTCCGCCGGATCGCTGGATGCGGGCGACGATCGAATCGGTGATGCCGCGACGGTCCGCTGGGATGTGGGCCGGATCGAAGCCGCGCCCGGTGTCGCGCACGAAGCCGGTCACCTCGGCGTCGTCGGTTTCGACGAACACGTCGACGCGGTCGACGTCGGCGTGGCGTGCGGCATTGACGATCGCTTCGCGCAATGCCGCGAGCATGGCCCGCGACACATCATCGAGTGGTTGGTCGCCGACCACGACGGCTTCCACACGAACGTCGTGATCCGCTTCGATCTCCACGGTCAGCGCGTCGATCGCGGCGTGCAGCGACGCCGGTTCGCCCGGCGC
>JAYURF010000334.1:0-1643 GCA_043756365.1 Acidimicrobiales bacterium | reverse complement strand
GCGTCGGGAAGTCAACGCTTGCGGCCACGTTCGCGCGACTCCTCGCGCGACGAGGACGTGAGGTCGTGGCGATCGACTTCGACCCGATGCCCGGTCTGTCGTATGGACTCGGTCTCCCCGTGCAGGACGTGACGATCCCCGCTGACGCGATGGTCGACGTCGAGGGCGGTCCGATCGATGATCGCTTCAAGTTTGTCGGCGACCTCGACGCCATAGCGGCGCTCGAACGTTTCGCGCCGGTTGGTGCCGACGGAGTGCGGTTCTTGTCCTACGGCAAGTTGCGCGGCCACGTCTCCACCCAGTTCCGCAGCCAGGCGGCGTTTCGGCACATCACCGCTTCGCTTCCCGGGGATCGTTTCGACCTGGTCGGGGACCTCCCCGCCGGCACCCGTCAAGCATTCTTCGGATGGGCCAAGTTCGCAGACACTGTCGCGATCGTCACCGATCCTTCGATGAAGGCGATGCACACCGCCCGGCGCCTCGGGCGCCTGAGCGACGCAACGTGGGCACCGCAGCGGTTGGTAGTCGTCGTCAACCGTTGTTCATCCGCCGACGACGCGCCGCGAGCGGCGGCACTGACGTCGCTCGAGGTGGTGGCATCGCTGCCCGACGACCGCGCCGTGAGCTTGGCCGATCGTCAGGCGATTGCGCCGCTCGATGCCGATCCTGACGGTGCCTACGCGAGTGCCGTGGCGCATCTGGTTGATCTGTTCTGCGCAGAGGAGGTATCAGCATGAAGCTTGCCGTGGTCGGAAAGGGAGGTTCGGGCAAGACCACCACGTCCGCGATCGTCGCTCGGGGCATGGCCCGGGCAGGAGTCCGCGTCGTGGCGCTGGACTGCGACACGAACCCGAACCTCGGGATCTCGCTCGGGGTCGGCGACGAACGCACCGACCGCCTCATCGCCATGCGCCAAGGACTCGATGACGGTACGGAGAACCACGCCCCGCGCTGGGATGACCTTCTCGAACGCTTCGGGGTCGACGCCCCGGACGGAGTCCGGTTGACGGTCGTCAGCCGCTTGGAGAACCCCGAACCTGGTTGACCTTGATGCGGGCTCTCCCCCGAGCAGTTGCTCGGATCCGTTGATGCTGGGGACACGACCATCGTGGCCGACATGGAGGCTGGGATCGGCACGCTGACGCGTCTCGGCCACGGCCAACTCGACGCCGTGCTCATCGTGGTGGAACCCACCCCCCGCTCGATCGAAGTCGGCACTCGCGCCGCCGAACTCGCCGTGCAAGGTCGTCAAGGTCGCGTCGTCGTGGTTGCCAACCAGGTGACCGGTGCGGAGGACGAAGCAGCGGTGAGACTCGCGTTCGCGGGCATGGAGTTGTTCGTCGTTCCCGCCGACCCTGCCATCGTGTCAGCCGATCAGGTGGGTGTGTCCCCGCTCGACGCCAGTCCCGAAAGTCCGGCCGTCCGGGCGCTACTGGGGTTGGCGGCAACGCTCGCCCAGCGAATCCCGCCGACAGCAGATCGCTGAACGGCCGCGCTCCGCAGGCAGCGTTGTGCCTGGTTGTCGCGAGATTCGTCAGGCGATCGCGGTGCCGAACAGGGCACCGATGCCGTAGGTCACTGCGGCGGCGGCCACCACGATGGCCAACTGGCGGGTTGCGCCACGCCAGCGTGGACGGCCGGCC
>JAYURF010000333.1:0-4468 GCA_043756365.1 Acidimicrobiales bacterium | reverse complement strand
TACGCAGATCGCCGAACCAGTCCGACATTGGCCTCACCGCGAGTTGGCGGAATGCTTCGGGATACAGCCGCGACAAAACGGTGCGGTTCATCAGCGCGTACCCGCACCCGGTTGGTGCATCGGTGTGGTCGCGTAGGACCAACCACGTTCCGGCGCTGTCGCGAACCAGGTCGGCGGCGTACAGCATCAGCCGTGGCGACGGTGTCGGCACACCGACCGCGGCAAGTTGGTAGGCGCGCGAACCGGTCACGGCCGCTGCGGGGATCACCCCGTCGAGTAACAACCGCTGCGGCCCGTACAGATCGTCGAGCACCGCGCCGAGCACCCGGGTCCGCTGGGCCAAGCCGCGTGCGATGAAGCTCCACTCCGCAGCACCGATCACATATGGGACCGGGTCGAGCCCCCACGGCATCCCAATCTCGCGATCGTCGTGAAAGACGTGGCCCGCGCCCTCGGCGACGAGCAGGCGTTCGGCGACCGCCTGGCGCCGGGTGATCTCGGTGACGCCCATCGTCGACCATGCCCGCATCATCGATTCCCAGTGCGGTCGAACGTTGTCGTGCTCGTCGACGAGCTCGTCGAACCGGCCCGCGATGTGCCCATACGACGACGGAATAGACAGGGTCATCGGGTCAGTTCGGCCAGGCCGCGTGACCGAAGTACGCACCCGTGATCCGGGCGTTGATCGATCCGATCGCGATCTGCAGACGGTCGGCTTGTCCGTGCAGTTCGCCGGCGTCGAGGAGCACTGGCGGATCCGCCGCGGCCAGCTCGCCGAGCGCCCCTCGGCATGCTGCGAGAACCGACTCGCTGCGCGGCAGTACCCGTGCGCTCGACTCGACGCCGGCCAGGCAGTAGGCGACGGAGCGCGGGAACGTGGTCTCGCCGAGGATGAACCGGATCACCTCCACCGCGCCATCACCCAGCGCCGAGCGACGGTTGTACATCTGCAACGCGGACAGCGAGCGCAGCACACTCGACCATTGGATGTCGTCGTACAGCTCGGCGCGTTCGGGCCGATCGCCAAGCAACAGCCCTGCCCGCACGTCGAGCACCCTGGTGATCATGTCGGCTCGTTCGATGTGCCGGCCGAGCCGCAGCATCGTGTACGCCTCGTCGCGACTCATCGTGGTGGTCAGGATGCCCAGCAACCGCTGGTGTTCGGCGATGACTCGTTCCAGGAACCGCGCCCGGTTGCGTCGTTGGACGCTTTCGGTCGCGTCGCGTCCGGCGGCGAGGTACAGATCGTTCACCGCGTTCCACGCCTGCGTTGGCAGGATGTCACGACAGGTGCGGAAGTTGTCGCGAGCGTGCGCGATGCTCGAGTGCACGCTGTCGGGGTTGGCCAGGTCGGCCACGAGAAAAGACACGATCGAGGTCTCGTCACCTGTTTCGTAACGCTCGTCGAACCCTTCTCGCCCGCCGAGGATGGCCAACAGGTGATCCCATTTCGGCGTGACCGTGATCGGGAGATCGACGATGACGTGTGAATGCTCGCGCACGATCCGCGCCGTACCTTCGGCGCGCTCGAGGTAGCGCGCCGCCCAGTAGAGCTGTTCGGCAACGCGGGAGAGCAACATCAGCTCTCCTCGACGACCCAGGTGTCTTTGGAGCCGCCGCCCTGTGAGGAATTAACGACGAGCGATCCGTCGACGAGAGCGACGCGGGTGAGCCCGCCGGTGGTGACGTAGGTGTCGCTGCCGGACAGCACGAACGGACGAAGGTCGACGTGGCGAGGGGCGAGCTCGCCGGCGCACAACGTCGGCGCAGTGGACAGCTGCAGGATCGGCTGCGCCACCCAGTTACGCGGGTCGGCCTTGATTGCGGCGATCGCCGCTTCGAGTTCGGCGTCGGTCGCAGAGCTCCCGATCGTCAACCCGTATCCGCCGCTTTCGTTGGCTGGCTTGAGCACCAGCTCCCCGGCGTGCTCACACACGTAGTCCAGCTCGTCGGGGTAGTGGCATCGATACGTGGGGACGTTCGGCAACAACGGTTCCTCGCCGAGGTAGTAGCGGATCATCTCCGGCACCCAGGCGTACACCACCTTGTCGTCGGCAACCCCAGCTCCCGGTGCGTTGGCAATGGCCACATTGCCCGACAGCCAGGAGCGCATCAGCCCGGGCACCCCCAGCTGAGACGAGGAATCGAACACCTCCGGATCGAGGTACAGGTCGTCGATGCGGCGATAGATGACGTCAACAGGCTTGGGTCCGTCGATGGTGCGCATCCACACCCGGTTGCTCGTGTCGACGAACAAGTCGGCGCCCTCCACCAGGGGAACGCCCATTTGCTGGGCCAGGAACGCATGCTCGAAGTACGCACTGTTGTACACCCCTGGTGTCAGCACCACGACCGTCGGCTGGCGCACCACACCGAGTGCAGGCGCAGCCAGCGAGACCAGCAGCCGGCGAAGCCGATCCGGGTAGTCGTCGACGGGCAGGATCGATTGACGTTCGAACAGATCGGCGAAGGCGCGCTTGGAGATGGCCCGGTTCTGCAGCATGTAGCTGACTCCGGATGGCACCCGCAGGTTGTCCTCGAGCACGTACACCACGCCATCGGCGTCACGCACCAGGTCGCTGCCGCAGATGTGTGCCCAGACACCGAACTTCGGTGACATGCCGACGCACTCGGGTCGCAGGTTCACCGAGTCGCTCAACAATTCGGCAGGGAAGATGCCGTCGGAGATGATGCGACGCTCGTGATAGACGTCGTCGATGAACCGGTTCAGGGCGGCGAGTCGCTGCTTCAGGCCGAGCTCGATCCGAGCCCACTCCGACGCGGCGATCACACGTGGGATGATGTCCATCGGCCAGACCCGGTCGGTGCCGCGCCCGTCGCTGTAGACGGTGAAGGTGATGCCGAGCGCGAGCATGTCGACCTCGGCGAGGCCCTGTCGTTGTTGGAGCTCGTCGACGTCCAACGAGCGCAGCCGTTCAACCAACGCCGTGGCGGCTGGTCGAGCGGTGCCGTGCGCGTCGACAAGTTCGTCCCACAGATGAGGGCTCGTGTGAATCTTGGCCATGTGTGCTGGCGACGTTACTGCTCGAACATGTCGTGAGGATGACGAGTCTGCGCGTCGGGCACGGTTCGCCGACGCTCCAGCCGGTGCGCTGAGGAACCGGTCAAGCCGGGTTGGCGGCCGGGTCGGCGGCCGGGTCGGCGGCCGGCCAGGTGACAGTTCGGAACGGGTGCACGCGGACGGACTGGAACAGGCCGGCCTGGGTGTAGGGATCGCCGGCAACGAAGGCATCGGCGGCGGCGCGATCGGCGAGCTCGACGATGATGCAGGTGCCACACGGGTTGCCGTCGTCGTCGAGTAGCGGGCCGGCGACAGGGGTGTCGAACGGGGCCATGTACTCGAGGTGGCGTGGCCGGGTTTCCATCCGCAAGGCGAGGCTGTTCTGGTGGTCGACGGCGTGAATTACGAAGCGCATCGTTCAATCCTTGCGCACTTGGTGACCAGTGCGATAGGCCACCCCAGGCAGCACGCACAGCATCTCGAACAACAGGTTCGCGGCCAGCAGTGCGGTGTTTCCGGACGTGTCATAGGGCGGGGCGACCTCCACCAGGTCGGCACCGATCAGGCGGGTACCGCGCAGCCCGCGGATGATCTCGACACCCTGGATGCTGGTGAGGCCGGCGATCTCCGGAGTGCCGGTGCCGGGAGCGACCGACGGGTCGAGTCCGTCGATGTCGAAGCTGAGGTAGGTGGGACCGTCGCCCAGCATCGCCCGAACCTCCTCCATCAGCGGGCTGAGCGAGCGGTGCCAGCACTCTTCGGCGGCGACGACGCGAGCCCCCTCGCCGACGATCCAGTCGAAGTCATCGGCTGCGTAGCCGGTGCCGCGCAGGCCGATCTGGACCGTGCGTGTGGCATCGACGTAGCCGTCGTCGATCGCATGCCGCAACCATGTGCCGTGGGTGATCCGCTCGCCGAACATCGTCTTGCTGACGTCGGCGTGGGCGTCGACGTGGACCATCCCGACGGGACCGTGGCGCTCGGCGATGGCGCGCACGATCGGGTAGGTGAGGGTGTGGTCGCCGCCGATCGACAGCGGCACGTCGACGGTGTCGAGGAGGCGCCGGTAGTGCTCGGTGATGATCTCCAAACTCGCTGCGAGGTTGAACGTGTTGAGCGCCACGTCGCCGGCGTCGCACACGGCGAGGCTGTCGAACGGGGCCGCCCTCGTGGCCATGTTGTACGGCCGCACGAGGCATGATTCGGCGCGGATCTCGCGCGGCCCGAAGCGAGCCCCGGAACGGTTGGAGGTGCCGATGTCGAGCGGCACACCGACGAACCCGACATCGAAGTGCGTACCCGGCGACGGCTCGCCCGTCGCCGTGCCACCCGGAGGAAGGCGCATCATGGTCGCCGGCCCGCCGAAGCGAGGCATCACGTTGCCGCCGAGCGGCTGCGGGAACGACGGGCCGTCGCTGTCACTGGACATGCCGGCACGGTAGCGCC
>JAYURF010000332.1:0-1653 GCA_043756365.1 Acidimicrobiales bacterium | reverse complement strand
TGACGGACGCGAACGTGCCGTACACCGGTGAGGCATTGGCGATCAGTTGCGGTGCGACGGTGGTGCCGAGGAACTGCATGATCGAAAATGCCACGCCCCCGATGAGCGCGCCGGGAGCCACCTCGCGCCAGGGAACGTCGACGCTCGTCAGGCGTTGGAAGGTGAGGCCGAGGGTTGCGGCGTTGATCGCGAGCGCCCCGAGGACGAGCAGCACGCGACCGGCGAGGGCGAAGTCGCCTGCACCCGCGATTGCGGTCACCGCCGCGGTTGCGATCTGTGCGCCCCCGATGACGGCGACGCCGAGCAACGCCCGCAGGCGCATCGCAGCGAAACTGGAACGCTCGTCGCGGGGGATTTCGCGAACATCGTCGAGTGCGATCTGGATGGCCAGGAACGCCCGGAGACCCGACCACAGTGCGGCCAGTAACCCGAACAGCAGCACAAGTGCGCTGCCGTTGAGCTCGGCAGGGTTCTGCTCGAGGGTTTGACCGACGATCGGTACCTGTGCCAAGGCCGAGTCGATGATGTCGGCGCGAAGATCGGCACGGCCCTCGAGGACAAAACCGAGGATCGTGGTGAGCGCGAGGACGAGTGGGAAGATCGAAAGGAAACCGAAGTGGGCGATGAGCGCTGCGTTCTGGCTCGAACGGTGGCGGCCGTACCCGCCGATGGTCTGCACACCGATGTCGGCCGTGGTCGAACGGCGCCGAATCGCAAGGACTCGTGGATGCTCGGTCCACGGCCGCTTGCTCTGAGGACGGTCATTCACGGCGGTCACCCTAAACGACGTCCGGTCAACGGTCACGTGGGGGGCGAGGAGATGATGTTCCAATCGATGGGGTCGTGCCCGGCTGTCGTGAGGGCGGCGTTGGTTCGGCTGAACGGTCGACTGCCGAAGAAGCCTCGGTACGCGCTCAACGGCGACGGGTGCGCCGATTCGATCACCACGTGGCGGTCGATGTCGATCAGCGCCTTCTTCGCCCGCGACGGTGTACCCCACAGCACGAACACCACTGGCTCAGGTTTGTCGTTGACGACTCGCAAGATGGAATCCGTGAACTGCTCCCAGCCGTGACCGTGGTGTGATCCGGCGTGACCGGCGCGCACCGTGAGGCACGTGTTGAGCAGCAGCACCCCTTGGCGTGCCCACGAGGTGAGGTTGCCATGCGCCGGACGCTGCACCCCGAGATCCGTGTGGAGCTCGGCGAAGATGTTCACGAGCGAAGGTGGTGGGGCGACGTGATGCATGACTGAAAAGCACAGCCCATGCGCCTGCCCGGGCCCGTGGTACGGGTCCTGGCCGAGGATCACCACTCGCGTGTCGGCGAACGACGTGAGATGCAACGCGGCAAACACGTGGTCTGGGGTCGGGTAGACCGTATGGTCCGCCCGTTCTCGGGCAACGAAGTCCTGCAGCGGTTGCCAGTACGGCTGGGTCAGCTGATCGCGAAGTAGTGGGTTCCAATCGGTAGCCGGCACCACGCCAGTGTGGCGCGTGGTGCTGACCTACCGGTCTCGCGGAACCCGCAGGTTTCAGTCGTCGTCGCTATCGCTGTCACCAGAGTCGTTGCTGTCCTCAGCCTCGACGTCGTCAACATCGTCGACGTCGTCCTTGTCGTCATCGACATCGTCCTTGTCGTCGTCCACATCGTC
>JAYURF010000331.1:0-4470 GCA_043756365.1 Acidimicrobiales bacterium | reverse complement strand
GGAGCCCACCGGTTCGGATCGGGCAGAACCAGGGGATGTTCGGATGGTTTCCGAGTGTCGGCCCTGGAATCGACCTCAGCGCGCTCAATCAGGGCGTGGTGTACACCATCACGGACCTGGCCAACGCCCCGGCTTATGTGGCGACGCCGCCACGACGTCTGCTCGACACCCGCGTCGATGGTCCCCAGATCGGCTACAGCGGGCTGCGCCCGACAGACGGGCAGACGGTGGAGGTGACCACTCCCGATGGTGCCGGTTCGGTCGTGATCAACGTGACCGGGCTCAACGCCACCGAGGGAGGCTTCGTCACCATCCATCCCTGTGGCGAGCCGCGGCCGGTCGTTTCCAACCTCAACCTCACGCCGGGTTTGATCACACCGAATCTCGTCATCTCCAAGGTGGGCGCCACCGGCAAGGTCTGTGTGTTCACGCAGCGTTCTGCCGATCTGATCGTCGACCTCGCCGGATCGTCAGCTACTGGATCTGCATACACGGCGTTGTCGCCGATCCGCGTCCTCGATACCCGCCTCGAGTCGGCCATCGGCTACACCGGCCCGAAACCCACGTCCGGTCAGACCATCGAGGTCACCGCGCCATCCGGTGCCGGGGCGGTGGTGCTCAACATCACCGGCCTCGATTCAACCAGCGACGGTTTCGTCACGGTGTATCCCTGCGGCGAGCCGATGCCCACCGCCTCCAGCCTCAACCTTGGTCCCGGTGTCATCACTGCCAACATGGCCATCTCCAAGGTGGGTGCCACCGGCAAGGTGTGCCTGTACACGCAGCGTTCGGCGCACCTGATAGCCGACTTGGCCGGAACCTTCGCCCGCAGGGCCCCGTATGTTGCGCTGACTCCCGTACGGGTTCTCGACACCAGACCAGAGGCCATGATCGGGTATCAGGGACCCAAGCCGGCCGGAGGACAGACGATCGAAGTCGGCGCACCGGCCGGAGCAACCGCAGTCGTGCTCAACATCACCGGGCTGGATGCCACGGAAGCCGGTTTTGTCACGGTGTACCCATGTGGCGCAGCCATGCCGACGGCATCGAATCTCAACTTGACGCCCGGTCGGATCACGCCGAACCTGACGATCACCCAGGTCGGCACCAGCGGCCAGGCGGCCGACAGGGTGTGTATCTACACCCAGCGTTCAGCCAACCTGATCGCCGACCTAGTCGGCACGTTCCCCTGAACCTGCCGCTGTGGCAACGCCCGGCTTTGACGACAGGTCGTGACGGCGACACGATGAGCGGGTGACCGCAGCGGCAAACAAGTTGGTGGAAGACAACTCGGCTCGTCGGCGAGACCTGGTCGACAAGGTCCGCGCGCTCGGCCCGGAGTTGCAGCGGCGGGCGGTGATCTACGACCTCCAGGCCAGCTTCCCGTACGAGAACTTCGCCGACTTCCGGGTCAACGGACTGCTCGCGGCGTGCGTGCCGGAGCGCTTCGGTGGCGGCGGCGCGACCTTCGCCGACTACGTGCGTGTCAGCGAAGAAATCGGCCGCCACTGTGGGGCCACGGCACTCACGTTCAACATGCACAACGCAACGATGCTGTGGTGCGGCGAGGTTGCCGACCTGCTCGAGATGACGCCTGCCGAACGCAAACGGCACGAGACGATCCGCGCCGAGATGTTCCGCGGCGTCGTCGAAGACGGGATGATCCACAGCCAGCCGTTCTCCGAAGGCTTGGCGCCGGGTGCAACGATGGGGTTTGCGACTCGCGCCGTTCCCGTCGTTGGCGGCTGGCTCGTGACCGGGCGCAAGATCTTCGCCTCGCTGTCGGGTGCTGCCAATTTCTACAACGTCACGTGCATCAGTCCGGGCGAGGACGAGATTCGCCTGCTCGGAGTGCCGGCGCACGCCGACGGCGTGTCGATCGTGGACGACTGGGATCCGCTCGGCATGCGCGGCACTGTGTCACGTACGTTGCTGATGAGCGATGTGTTCGTGCCTGCTGCGAACGAGTGGATGCCGCCGGGCGCCTACAACCAGGCGGCGCTGCGGTACCCGTGGCTGTTCTTGTCGCTGTGCCCGGCGTACCTTGGATTGACCGGCGGAATCCTCGACACGGTTGCTGCCTACCTGCGCGGCGACATGCCGGGGCAGACAACGGGCGCACGCCGCGATCACCCGATCAAGCAGCAGGGGTGGGCGCAGATGCAGCTCCGCCACGAACAGGCCCGGGCGCTGCTCTACCACGCGATCGACAATGCGGTGATCGACCCGAGCGAAGCGGAGATGATCACCGGCTGGGCTGCGTCGGTCACGGTGATGGAGCATGCGGCCGAGGTCGCGTCCACCGCGATCAGGGTGTGCGGCGGCCAGGCGATGCTAAAGCATCTGCCGCTCGAGCGCATGTACCGCGACGCCCGGCTCGGCTCGACGATGCTGCCGTGGAGCGCCGAAGCCTGTCTCGAACGCCTCGGCCGAGCCCGCCTCTACCCCCCCGAATAGCCGCCACGCCCAAGATCTGGGCAGCATTTGTTTCGGTTTCCGAGAGGATTCCTGCCCAGATCATTACGCCGAGAGGATTATTGGGTGGGGGAGGATCTGGCGCCTGGCTGGGTGACGGAGCGGGAGGCTGCGGCGACGGCCGCTCGAACGGCGGCCTTCAGGTCGTCTCCGGCGGCGAGGTGGGCAGCGAGCACGCCGTTGAACGTGTCGCCGGCACCGGTGGTGTCGCGCACCACCGCCGGAGGCGAGGGGATGCGCTCGGCGACGCCGTCGGCGACGAGTAGTGCGCCGTCGGCGCCGAGGGTGACGATCACCGGTGCGCCCGTGCGCGCGCTGAGCTCGCGGGCCTGCGCGTCGAGCGGTGACTCGTCGCGGGAGGCGTCGGTGAGATTCAGCGCATCGGCGATGCCGGCGAGCTCGGTGCGGTTGGGGGTGAGGACCGGGCGGAGCGTCAACAGTTCGGACACGACGGGGATCACCGGTGCTGGATTGAGGATGCACGACACGCCGGCCGCGACCGCCGCGGCGATGGCCGCAGCGACCGCGTCACCGGGGATCTCGGTGCTCACCAGAACGCATCCCGCGTCCGGCAGCGCCCGCCCGAGCGCGGTCGTCACATGCGCAACGCTGAGCGCGGCGTTGGCCCCGGCACCAACGGCGATCTGGTTCTCGCCGTGCGGATCGACCACGATGAGCGCGACCCCAGTCGGCGTACCCGCGAGGACGGCCACGTCGGTGACGTCGATGCCCACGGCACGCAGTTCGGCCAGGGCTGCGGTGCCGGTGTCGTCGGCGCCGACCGCCCCGATCAGACGAACCGACGCGCCCGCCCGCGCCGCAGCGACCGCAGCGTTGGCACCCTTGCCGCCACCGTGATGTTGCACGCCCGCACCGACAACCGTCTCGCCAGGGCGGGGCAGGCGCTCCGCCTCGATCACCAGGTCGACGTTGATCGCCCCAACGACCACCACATGTGCCGGGCCGCGGTTCGTTGGACGAGATGCTGCGGGCATGTGGCAAACCATACCGAACGACCGTCCCGCGCACTGTCGGCCGATAGCGTGCCGGGGCTGTTATGAGTTCCCCGACCGAAGTTTCTCCACCCGCCGCAGCTCTCCCGACGAACCGCAACGCCGCGGCAGTCGCGGTGCTGTTCATCGTCAACGGGGCCGCCTACTCCAACTGGCTGCCTCGCGTGCCGGAGGTGCGCGACCGTCTCGGACTGGACAACGCCGGGCTCGGTGCCTCGCTGATCGGTGGCGGGATCGGCGGCCTCATGGGCTCGTTCCTCGTGGCCAGGCTGCTCACCCGCCTGGGCAGCCGACGGCTGGTGCTGCTGGCGGCACCGCTGCTGTCGCTGGCGGTGCCACTCATCGCGGTGGTCCCATCGGCGTTCGCGTTGGCTGCGGTGCTCACCACGATCGGTCTGCTCGACGTGCTCAACGACATGGCGATGAACACCCAGGGGGTCATCGTGCAAGATGGTCTCGGCCGGTCGATCATGCAACGCCTGCACGGCGGCTGGAGCCTCGGCTTTGTCGCCGGCGCAGTCGTCGGCTCGATCGCCGCAGCTGCGCGGATCAGTCTCGGTGTGCATCTCGTGGCCGTGTCGGTCGTGCTGCTGGTCACGTTGCTCGTCGTCCGCCGCTGGCTGATCCCGGTTGACCCCCCGGCACCGCCACCAGTCGCCACCGCACCTGGACGGCGCCCGCGGCGTGGTGTCACCCACGTGATGGTGGCGATGGCGGTGATGGCGTTCGCGATTGCGTGGGTAGAAAACACCCCCAACGAATGGAGCGCAGTGATGCTGCGCGACGTGTTCAACGTCAGCCGTGCAACTGGCGCAGCGACGGTCGTGTTCGCGACTGCAATGCTCATCGGTCGACTCGGCGGCGATCATGTGGTCGACCGTTTCGGTGACCGGGCAGTGTTCGACGGGGCGTTGATGGTGGCGCTGTTCGGGGCGCTCGTGGTGATCGTGTCCCCGTGGCTCGGGTTGGCGCTCGTGGGGTT
>JAYURF010000330.1:0-4472 GCA_043756365.1 Acidimicrobiales bacterium | reverse complement strand
GGTTGCCGAGCAGTTCCATGGTCGCCGGCACGAGCACCATCCGCACGACGGTCGCGTCGACGAAGACCGCCACGGCCATGCCGAGGCCGAACAACTTGAGCTGGCGGTTGTCGCCGAGCGCGAATGCGCCGAACACGCACACCATGATCAACGCTGCGGCGGTGATCACGCGGGCGGTCGCCGCGAGGCCGTCGGCCACAGCGCCGGCATTGTCGCCGGTGCGGTCGAACTCCTCTTTCATTCGCGACAGCAAGAACACCTCGTAGTCCATCGACAACCCGAACACGATCGCAAACAGCATCATCGGTGCCCATGCCTCGACGGGACCCGGCTTGCCGAGCCCGAGGATGCCGGCACCCCAGCCCCACTGGAACATCGCCACCACCACGCCATATGCGGCGCCCACCGACAGCAGGTTCATCACGACCGCCTTCAGCGGGACGAGCAAGCTACGGAACACTGCCATCAACAGCACGAACGACAGCACCAGCACCGAGCCGATCAGCAGCGGGAGCCGGTCGCCGAGATAGGAGGAGAAGTCGATCGTGCCGGCCGTGAAGCCGCCGACCTTCACATCGATCCCCGTGGCCGGCAGGGTGACCTCGCGGAGCCGCTCGACCAACGCCGACGTCTCGGCGTCCTGCGGGCTCGTGGTGGGGAACACCTGCCACGACCAGATGCCGGGGGCGATCTCGCCGCCGCCCGTCGTGAATGCGACCCCTGGGGAACCGTCGAGGACCGCAGTGACGGTGGATGCCACTGCCTCTGCGTTCGGATCGGTGCTGACGAGGACGAGCGGACCGCTGCTGCCTGGGCCGAAGCCCGTGGCCAACATGTCGTAGGCGCGCCGGGCGGTTTGCTCCTCTTTCAGGTTGCCGGTGTCGCTGAATCCAAGCCGGATCGAGAACAACGGCAGCGACAGCACCACCAACACGGCGGCGCCGCCGACGAACGCTGGCCACGGGCGCCGTTGGATGAACCGGCTCCACCGGTACCAGAACTGCTCGTCGCGCCGACGTTGGTGGCGGTGCGGAATGGGCGTCCGCAACGGTGCCCCGACGCCCAGGATGCTCACCAGCATCACGACAGCGGCAAGGCCGAGCGCGATGAGCAGGGCCATACCCACCGCCAGCCCGGTGAAGATCCCCACCAGCATCAGCGCGACGAACAGCGACACCGAGATCGCCGCAGCACGGGAGGTGTTGTCGATCCGCCGACCGGCGAAGCCAAGTAGCGCCGGCAGCAGCGTGATCGCCGCCACCATCATCACCAGCACACCGCTGGCCGCAGCGATGGCCAGGCCGCGGACGAACTCGATCCCGATCGCGAACAGCCCGAGCAGTGAGATCATCACCGTGATCCCGGCGAAGATCACGGCTCGGCCGGCGCTATCGACGGCCTCGACGGTGGAGTCCTCCGGCCCGAACCCCTCGGCCAGGTTCTCGCGGTAGCGGGTGACGATGAACAGCGCGTAGTCGATGCCCACGCCGAGACCGATCATCGCTGTCATCTGCGACGAGAAGTCGGGCATCCCGAGCACATTCGAGGTGAGCCCGACGATGCTGATCCCTACTCCGAGACCGAACAGGGCGGTGCCGATCGGAAGGCCCATCCCCAGTACCGAACCGAACGCGATCAGCAAGATGACGATTGCCGCCAAGATGCCGAGCAGTTCGCTCTCGGGGAACTCGAACAGCGCGAACAATGATCCGCCGTACTCGATGGTGAGACCGTCGACGTCGATGTCGGCGGCAAGCGCCGTGATCTGATCGGCGAGGGCGGCGTAGTCGCTTTGCTCGCGGTCGGTGAATGAGATCTGAGCGAATGCAATCGGCTCGGTCCGGCTGTTGAACGGCCGACCGTCTGGCGAGTACGGGCTGATCACGTTGACGCCATCGAGCTTGTCGACCGCAGCGAACAGCGGTTCCATCGCTTCCTGCACGGCCGGATCGTCGGTTCCCTGCGGCGCGGTGAACACGATCTGGGCTTTGTCGCCGGCGTCTTCGTCGCTGCCGACTGCCTTCAGTGTTTCGCTCACCTCCAGCGATTCGGTGTCGGGAAGGTCAAAGCCGCTGCGGTAGTCGGACCCCACCGATCCAGCCGCGGCACTCAACCCGACCAGCAGCGGAAGCCAGATCGCGAAGACCATGATCCAGCGGCGGCGGAAGCTCCATCGGGCAAGGCGTGCAAGCATGTCGAGCGGTGTCGCTTTCTGTTCGGCAGGGCACACACGAACGGTGACAGCCAAGCACAAGCTACCGTTGGCGCTATCGCGAACCCGGCCGAGCTCCCCCTGTCCGAGTGCGTTGGTGGTGATGTCCGCCTCGGCTGGTCCGCGGAGTTCGAGCGGTCCTGGCGCACCGCCGGTGTCGACCGGCGAAGCGGCCGTGTTGTTCGTCTCGACCGCGGGTGGAGCTCGGTGGCCTACGCGGCTGATCAGGCGCCGGTCCGTTGCCGCAACATCGGTGCCGATGTCGCCGTCGGCGATTGGGTGGTGGTGAGCGACGATGGCGAACGGGTCGAATTGATCGTCGATCGCAAGAGCGCGTTCACGCGGCGAGCATCGTTCGAGGGCAACCGCGCTGTTGCGCACACCATCGCCGCGAACATCGACATCGTCGTGCTGGTCCACCAACTCACATCGCCACCGAATCAACGACGCCTGGAACGCGAGTTGGTGCTCGCGTTCGACAGCGGGGCGTCACCGGTGATCGTGATGACCAAGCGCGATGTGGTCCCCGATGCTGATGCTTCGATCGCTGCGCTCGAAGCGGTTGCAGTCGGGGTGCCGGTGATGTGCGCGAGCGGGATCAGCGGTGAGGGAGTGGGGCAGCTGCGCGCGCTCGTGCAGCCGACAGCGTCGTCGCGGGGCGCCACGATGGCGCTGCTCGGGGCGAGCGGGGTTGGCAAGAGCACGTTGATCAACGCACTGGTCGGCAACGTCGCGCTGCGTACCAGCGAGGTACGTGAGGGGGACCAACGTGGGCGTCACACCACGACCGCGGTCGAACTCGTTGCCTTGCCGTCCTCCAGTGACGGTGAGCGCGGGTGGCTGATCGACACTCCCGGTGTGCGGGCAGTGAGCCTGTGGAGCAGCGGCACCGGAATCGAGCGTGCCTTTGCCGACGTGTTCGAACTTGGCGACCATTGCCGGTTCCGAGACTGCAAACACGACGACGAACCCGGCTGCGCGGTGAAGGCCGCGATTGCCGCCGGCACGATGGATCCCCGCCGTCTCGACGCCATGGCCCGCTTGGTGGCCGAGGAGCTAGCGCTCGAGGAAGAACAGCGCGCCCACGCCAAAGCCGGTGACCGCCGGGGGATGCGCAAACCACGACCCCGCTGACGGCCGGGCGCGCGTGGCGACCGGGGCTGCCGTGTTGCACTGGCTTCCGGGCGAGAGGAGGCGGGTAGGTTGCGGCGATGGACTTCGCCTTCACCGATCGTTGTAACGACTACCGCACCAAGCTGCTGGCGTTCATGGACGAATGCATCTATCCGAACGAGGCGCTCTACGAAGAGCAGCTCGTCGAGGCCGGCAACCCACATCATCAGCCGGCGATCATGGAAGAGCTCAAGGCCGAGGCGAAGACCCGCGGCCTGTGGAACCTGTTCCAGCCCCACAAGGAGTGGGGGCCGGGGCTCTCGAATGCCGAGTACGCCCCGCTTGCCGAGATCCTTGGCCGCAGCCCGATCGCCAGCGAGGCATGCAACTGCTCGGCGCCCGACAGCGGCAACATGGAAGTGCTCACCATGTTCGGTACCCCCGAGCAGCAAGACGCGTGGCTGCGACCGCTGCTCGACGGCGAGATCCGCTCGGCATTCGCGATGACCGAGCCCGACGTTGCCTCCTCCGATGCCACCAACGTGTCGTTGAGCATTCAACGAGATGGCGATCACTACGTGCTGAACGGTCGGAAGTGGTGGATCTCGGGGGCCATGCACCCGAACTGCCAGATCTTCATCGTGATGGGCAAGACCGATCCGGCTGCATCACCGCACCGGCAACAGAGCCAGATCCTGGTGCCGATCGGCACGCCCGGGCTCACCGTGGTGCGGGCGCTTCCGGTGTTCGGGTACCTCGACCAGGAAGGTCACGTCGAGCTGCGCTTCGAGAACGTGCGCGTGCCCGCGACCAACATGATCGCCAACGAGGGCGACGGTTTCGCGATCAGCCAGGCCCGGCTCGGGCCCGGGCGCATCCATCACTGCATGCGCTCGATCGGTACCGCCGAGCGGGCCCTCGAACTGTTGTGCAACCGGGCCTTGTCGCGGACCACGTTCGGCAAGCGAGTGGCCGAGCGGGCCAACATCATGGACTGGATCGCCGAGGCCCGGATCGATTTGGAGATGGTGCGCCTGCTCACGCTGAAGACGGCGTGGATGATGGACACCGTGGGCAACAAGTCGGCCGCGGTCGAGATCAGCGCGATCAAGGTGGCTGCGCCGAACACCGCGCTTCGGATCATCGA
>JAYURF010000329.1:0-1656 GCA_043756365.1 Acidimicrobiales bacterium | reverse complement strand
CGGTGGTCGCGAAGAGCGTGATCTGGCTCGGTGAGATCGCGGTGGTGGTCGACTGGGCCAGCGCAGTGTTGTTGAGCAACAGGGTGTGCGTGGCCGTGTATAGGGTGGCCTGCGACTCGTCGCCGACGCGCGTGGGTGTGGGCACCGCGGCAAGCGCTGCGCCGATGGCCGTGAAGAGGGCGATCACCCACCACCGGCTGCGTGCTGCCCCAAGGGGATTCGTGTTGTTCATCGCAGGAGGGTCAATCGTCGAAGTCTGAACGAGCAATCGTAACGGGCGGGGCGACGGGGCGACAGGCGGTGTCGACGAGCAGGCCCTGCTCGGTCAGCAAGCCTTGGCCGGCGAGCTCGATCAACGCCTTGTCGACCAGTGTTGCCAGCGGGGCTGCGAGTTGAGTTGCGTCGGTGCCGAACAGATCGCCCAGCTGAGCGACCATCGAATCGACGCTGGTGGCGCCATCGCAGCTCATCCAGACAGCGCCGGCAATGGCGCCGAGGTGATGGATGGTGCACGTCGATTCGCGGAACAACACGGCCTCGCCGTCGAAGATCGCGGTGTCGACCCCGTCGATCGCGGCGGGCTGTGCGCCGCCCGGAAATCGGCGTTCAGGCACGGTTCGCAGTGTACGCGGGGCGGCGCCGTGTCGGGTCCGTTAGCTTCACGGGGTGCCGGTGCGAGTGCTGTGGGTCATCAAGGGTTTGGGCCCCGGCGGTGCCGAGACGTTGCTAGCCGCGGCGGCACGGGCGCACGATCGAACCCGATTCCACGTCGAATGTGCCTTTGTACTGCCTTACAAGGACCATCTCGTTGGGGCGCTCGAAACCGCAGGCGTGGTCACGCACTGCCTCAGTTCGCGGTTGGCCGACGTGCGCTGGCCCGCCAGGCTGGCCACCTTGATCCGGGATGGCGGGTGGGATGTGGTGCACGTACACTCGCCGCTGCCCGCTTCGGTGGCGCGTCTTGCTGTGCGCTCGATGCGTGGCACACGGCCCGGGGTGATCACCACCGAACACAACGCGTGGGGCCGGTTCTCACCGCCGACGCGTGTGCTCAATCGGGCGACCTCGCGGTGGGACGATGCGGTGTTCGCAGTGAGCGACGAGGCCCGCGAGTCGATGCGTGGCAACGCCGCGAGGCATGCGGTCACCCTGACTCACGGCATCGATGTGGCCCATGCAGCATCGTTCGCCGGCGAACGTGATGCGGTTCGCCACGAGTTGGGCATCAGCCCGGACGAGTTCGTGATCGGCACGGTGGCCAACTTCCGGGTGCAGAAGGATTACCCCAATCTGTTGCGCGCAGCGAAGCTGCTGATCGACCGCGGGCTCGACGCGAGGTTCGTGGTGGTCGGACAGGGCCCGCTCGAGGCCGAGACACGCTCGCTGGCCACTCAGCTCGGGCTGGGCGACCGTGTGCTGTTCACCGGGTTCCGGTCCGACGCGGTGCGGGTGATGTCGTCGTTCGACGTGTTCACACTGGCGTCGAGCTGGGAGGGCCTACCCGTCGCCTTGATGGAGGCGCTGGCACTGGGTCTCCCGGTGGTAGCGACAAACGTGGGCGGCGTCGGCGAAACGATGACCGACGGTGTCGACGCGCTCCTCGTGCCGCCCGGCGATCCCGAGGCACTGGCCGACGCATGGCAGCGGGCTGTGACT
>JAYURF010000328.1:0-4489 GCA_043756365.1 Acidimicrobiales bacterium | reverse complement strand
TTCCGACTCAAACCTGGCTCGATTGGACGCGCGGTGTACGAGTGCGCGGACGCGGGTATCGAGCAGCCGTGACCCACGCCGATACGATCACCTCGGTGCTCGAACAACAGGATCGGGCAACACCGTCGTACGAATTCGTCGTCGTGGCCAACCGGCTTCCCATGGAACGGATCGACGGGGGTTGGCGTGAAAGCCCGGGAGGTTTGGTCCGCGCCCTGACCGGGTTGCTAAGCGAACGCCACGGCGCCTGGGTCGGCTGGACGGGTGTTGCCGACGACCCGGCCGGGCCGTTCAGCCACGACGGGTTCGAACTGGAGCCGGTCGCGCTCGATGCCGAGCAGATCAGCGGGTACTACGAGGGCGTGTCCAACGCTGCCATCTGGCCGTTGTACCACGACGCAATCCGCCCCTCCACCTACGACGCCGAAGCGTGGGCGAACTACTGGACCGTCAATGAACTGTTCGCTCAGCGCGCCGCCGCCGTCGCCGCGCCCGGCGCCACCGTCTGGGTTCATGACTACCAACTCCAGCTTGTACCGGCGATGCTGCGCAAGCTGCGCCCCGACGTGCGCATCGGGTTCTTCCTCCACATCCCGTTTCCTCCGCAGGAGCTGTTCATGCGGTTGCCATGGCGCGAGGAGATCATCGAGGGATTGCTCGGGGCCGACGTGATCGGGTTCCAGCGAAGCGTCGCGGCCGAGAACTTCGTGGGGCTCGCGGCGCGCTTGCTCGAGCTGACCACCGAGGGCACCGACATCATCGCGAGCGATGGACGGACCGTTCACGCAGAGGCATTTCCGATCTCGATCGACGTCGCCGACTTCGAACGGCTCAGCGCTGCCGACGAAACGCTGCGGACGGCAGCCGACATCCGTGGCCGCCTCGGTCACCCCGACGTGGTGCTGCTGGGCGTCGACCGTCTCGACTACACCAAGGGAATCGAGGAACGGCTGGTGGCGTTCCGCTCGTTGCTCACCGCGCGGCGCCCTGCCGGCAAGATGCGGCGCCCCCCGGTGGTGCTGATCCAGGTGGCCGTTCCAAGTCGGGAGACCGTTGGCGAGTACCAGGATCAGCGTGTGCGGGTGGAGCAATTGGTCGGCGCGATCAACGGCGAGTTCGCCACCCTCGGCCATCCGGCGGTGCACTACCTGCACCAGGGGTTGCCGCTCGATGAGTTGGTGTCGCTGTACCGAGCCGCCGACGTGATGGTCGTCACCCCGCTGCGCGATGGGATGAACTTGGTGGCCAAGGAATTCGTCGCGGTTCGCCGCGACGAAGATGGTGTGCTCGTGCTCAGCGAGTTCGCCGGTGCGGTGGATGAGCTCGGCGAGGCGGTGGTGGTCAACCCCCACGACCCCGACGCGCTCGTCGCCGCGCTCGCCACGGCGATCGACATGGAACCTGAGGAACGCACCCGCAGGATGCGCGCGCTACGCGCAGTCCTCGTCGCCAACGACGTCCATGCGTGGGCCGATTCGTTCCTCGCTCGGCTGGACGGGCGCAACAGCTGATGGCCGATGCGGGCCCGGTTCCTGCGGCTGCACGAATCCGGTTCGACGACCCGGCGCAGGTGGCCAGGGCAATTGCCGATTTGCCACGGCCGTTGCTGCTCGGCACCGATGTCGACGGCACCCTGTCAGTGTTGGCGGCGACCCCCGGTCAGGCGCATCTCGTTGACGGCGCAGATCACGCACTCGAGCGCTTGCAGGAGTGCGGTGTCGACGTGGCAGTCGTGTCAGGCAGGACCGTTGCCGAACTCGTGCACCACTTCGGGATGCCGGCTGACGCGCACATGATCGGTTCGCACGGGGCGGAGGCCGACACCACGGTGCCGCGAACGGATGCAGAGTCGTTGCTTTTGCAACGAGTTGACGAGGTGCTCATGGCGATCGCAGCAGAGCACCCGGGAGCGTTGGTGGAACGCAAGCCGTTCGCCTCGGCGCTGCACGTACGCCAATGCGAACGGGCGGTAGGAGACCGGGCGCTGCGCTTGGTCGAGCCAGCCCTGGTCGGCCTCAACGGGGTTCGGGTTCTTCCCGGAGATCGGGTGCAGGAAGTGATGGTGCGCTACACCACCAAGGCCACGGCGTTGGCCGATCTGTGCCGCCGACTTCGGCCGCGTTCGGTGGTGTTCCTCGGCGACGACGTGTCCGACGAGCACGTGTTCGCGGCGATGGCCGGTGGGCCTACCGAGATTGGCATGGCCGCTGATGCGTGCACACTCGGGGTGCGGATCGGTGTTGCGCCGACCGCTGCGTCTCACCGCTTGGCGTCACCTCACGATGTGGTTGCGATGCTCGTCGATCTGGCCGGGCTGATCTGTGCCGCACCGGGGAAACCTGGCAACGACTGATCCGGTGGCGCGGGCCACCCCGCGTCGGGCAGGTCAGGTCGCCTTCTTTGTTGCCGCTTTCTTTGCCGGTGCTTTTTGGGCGGGAGCTTTCTTGGCCGCTGTTGGCTTTGCCGCAACCTTCTTGGCGGGCGAGGTCCGCTTGGCCGCAGCCTTCTTGGTGGCAGTGGCCTTGCGTGCCGCGGGTCCGCCCTTTTCGATGATCGCCTCACGACGGATCGCAAGCAGTTCATAGGCGCGCTCGGGCAGCATTGCGTCGAGCCGATCGCCCTTGCTGAGCGAGGCGTTCGTCTCGCCGTCGGTCACGTACACACCGAACTTGCCGTCCTTGGCAACCACCGGTCGGCTGCTCACCGGGTCGGTGCCGAACTCACGCAGCGGACCCTTGGCCGACAGGTTTGCCCCGCCACCACGTCGGAACACCTTCGGTTGGGAGAAGATCAGCAGTGCCTGCTCCAACGTGATCTGCAGCAACTGGTCCTCGTTGTCGATGTTGCGGTAGTCCTTGTCCTTTTGCACGTACGGCCCGTAGCGGCCGTTGTTGGCCAGGATCGCGACACCATCAGTCGGGTCGACGCCGAGGGTGCGCGGGAGCTGCAGCAACGCCTCGGCCTCGTCGACGGTGATCTTTTCCAACACCATCGTCTTGAACAGGCTGGCCATCTTCGGCTTGGGCAGGCCGGGTGGCGGCGCATCGGCGGTACCCCACTGCACGTAGGGTCCGAAGCGGCCGCTCTTGGCGAACACCGGGAGCCCGTCGAGCTGGCCGATCGGTTCGTCGCTCTTGGGTGCGGCGAGCAGTGTGAGCGCGACCTCCACAGTGAGCTCGTCGGGGGTGAGGTCCTCGGGCACGCTGGCGGTGTCCTCGCCGCGCTTCACGTACGGGCCGTACTTGCCGGGCTTGACGACGATCTCGTTGCCGTCGGGGTCGAGCCCGATCGGGAACGTGTTGATCTCGGCAGCGTCGATCTCGTCGAGGTTCTCGGCAACCAACTGCTTCAGCCCGGGAAGCCCGGTACCACTGGCATCGCCGAAGTAGAAGTGCTGCAACCAGTCCTGCTTCTGACGTTCGTTACGGGCGATGGAGTCGAGGTCCTCTTCGATCCGGGCAGTGAACTCGTAATCGACGAGGTTGTCGAAGTGCTTCTCCATCAACCCGACTACGGCAAACGCGGTCCATGTGGGCACCAGCGCCTGACCCTTCTTCCACACATAGCCGCGGTCTTGCACGGTCTGGATGATCGACGCCCAGGTGGACGGCCGGCCGATGCCCAGTTCCTCGAGTCGCTTGACCAACGACGCCTCGGTGTAGCGCGCCGGGGCGCTGGTGGTGTGGCCGTTCGGAGTGAGCGATTGAACGGCGACGGCGGCACCAACCGTGAGCGGTGGCAGAAGCGCCTCGCGGTCATCACTGGTGGTGTCATCGGTGTCGTCAACCGATTCGACGTACACCTGGCGGTAACCGGGGAACGTGATCGTGGTGCCGCTGGCAGCGAACTCTGCATTGGTGCCGTTGGCGCTGCCGGGTGCCGGCGCCGCATGTGCTCCCAGGCGCACACTGACCGTGGTTCCCGCGGCGTCGGCCATCTGCGAGGCCAACGTTCGCTGCCAGATCATCCGGTACATCGACAGTTCCTGGCCGTTGAGCTCGCCAGCCAGCGCATCGGGTGAGCGCAGCGGGATGCTCGGGCGGATCGCCTCGTGGGCCTCCTGCGCGTTCTTGATCTTGCTGGAGTACTGCTTCGGGCCCTTTGACAGGAACTGTGCCCCGTAAGTCTTGCCCACCTCGGAGCGCACCGCGGCAAGGGCATCGGCGCTGAGCACGACGTTGTCGGTACGCATGTAGGTGATGTAGCCACGCTCGTACAGACCCTGGGCCAGGCGCATGACCTGAGAGGCGCTGAGCCGCAGTTTGCGGCCGCCCTCCTGCTGAAGCGTTGAGGTCATGAACGGGGGCTTCGGCGACGAGCGATACGGCTTTTCCTCGACGCTACGGACAGCGAAGGTGGCGGCCTGCAACCCGTCGCTGAGTGCTCTCGCCCGCACCTCACTGACGGCGACCGCTTTGGCGCTGACGACACCATTGGAGTCGAAGTCTTTGCCGGTCGCGATTCGAGTTCCGTCCAGCTCCAGCAGCGT
>JAYURF010000327.1:0-1663 GCA_043756365.1 Acidimicrobiales bacterium | reverse complement strand
GCGCAGCCGCGTAACGCGGATGGATGACGGCGTTGATCGACGGGTCGAGTCGCGTGGCCGCGTCGACCGCGTGGGCAACGAGCTCCGCGGCGCTCACGTCGCCCCGGCGAACCAACGCTGCCTGCGCGGTGGCGTCGAGGGCGAGTGGGCCGGCATCGGTGGGGCTCCCAGAATGATCCATCGTGGACACCGTATGCTGCGGTGATGCGAGTGCTTGCAGCGGTCGACAAGTTCAAAGGCACCGCTACCGGAGCACAGGTTGCGGCCGCGGTGGGTTCGGCGTGCTGGGAGCTTGGCCACGATTGCATCGAAGTGCCGGTCGCCGACGGTGGCGAGGGAACCCTCGAAGCGCTGGGTGGTGCCAACCGCACCTCGACGGTCACCGGTCCGCTCGGCAAGGCGGTCCAGGCCGAATGGCGTCTGCAGCGTGACGTGGCGGTGATCGAGATGGCCCGCGCATCTGGGCTGGCGCTGATCGGGGGGGCCGACAACAACGAGGCGATGGCGGCGTCGACCATCGGCACCGGCGAGCTCATCGATCAGGCCCTCGGGGCGGGGGCCAAGAAGATCATCGTGTGCCTTGGCGGATCGGCCACCACCGATGGCGGGCTCGGTGCCGTCCGCGCGATCACTGCGCCGCACCGGATGCGCGGGGTGCAGCTGCTGGTGGCCTGCGATGTCACCACGACGTTTGTCGATGCGGCCGCGGTGTTTGCCCCGCAGAAGGGCGCCACGCCGGCGCAGGTGCGGATGCTGACCGGTCGGCTCGACCGGGTCGCGCAGATGTACCACTCCGAGTTTGGTGTGGACGTCACCGCGATCGAGGGCGGCGGCGCAGCTGGCGGCTTGGCGGGTGGTCTCGCTGCGCTCGGGGGGAAGCTGGTCCCCGGGTTCGATCTGGTGGCCGACGAACTGGATCTACACGACACCGCCGCCACGGTCAACCTGATCGTCACCGGTGAGGGGTTCCTCGACGCGCAGAGCTTCGCCGGCAAGGTGGTCGGCAAGGTCCAAGACATCGCCCGGTCCCTCAACGTTCCCGCCGGTGCCGTCGTCGGCGACGCCGACCCTGCGGTGGGCCGGCGCATCCCGCACCGCTCGCTCGTCGCACTGTTCGGGAACGACAAGGCGATGAACGAGCCGCTGTGGTGCATCGAACGAGCGGCGATGGAGTTGATTTCCGAGATTGCTGCCAGCTGACAGCGGGGCCGACTCAGCTCACGGAGCGAGTGTCGTTGCCGTCGTCGGAAGCGTGGTCGCCCCGGCAGCCGGGAGCGTCGTCGCCGTCCCCATCGCCTGGAGCGTGAGGTTGGCTTTGTCCGAGCCGAGCATCACGATGATGCTGACACCCTCCGGTAACAGGCCCCCGTCGATCGGTGCCGGGCTGCTGACCGGGGACACCGCGACATTGCCCAACAACGAGCCCAGATAGGTTGCCACTGCCAGCGCCTCGGGGTCGCTCGGGTCGTAGAGCACGGTGGTGTCTTCCTGCTTGGCGGTTGCATTCGTGGGCGTACCCGTGGTGAACGATGCTCCGCTGAGTGCAGTGGTGAGCACGCCGGCGGCACCGTTGACGGTCGAGGCGTTGGCAACGATCACGGTGGCACCATCCACGACCGCAACCGGGGTGGTGACCGGCGCAATGGTTGGCGTCGTCGGAGCA
>JAYURF010000326.1:0-1666 GCA_043756365.1 Acidimicrobiales bacterium | reverse complement strand
GAAGGACCAGTCATGTCCACTGCCAGTGTTGCCGACCCGGCGTATCGACCAACCGACGACCGGCTGCAAACCGAGTACCTGTTCGTGCTCCCTCGCGGGTACGTCGACGACAGCGGCACGGTGCATCGCAATGGGGTGATGCGCCTAGCGACGGCCAAGGACGAGATCCTGCCGTTGCGCGACCCGCGGGTGCGCGACAACGAGGCGTATCTCACGGTGCTCCTCCTGGCTCGTGTCGTCGTGAAGCTCGGCGAGGTGGAGTCGGTGCATCCCGGCGTGATCGAGCGGCTCTTCGCCACCGACCTGGCGTTCCTGCAGGACCTGTACCGCCGTGTGAACTCCGAGGGCCACACCCATGCAGCCGTCACCTGCCCCTCGTGCGGGGCCGACTTCGAGGTGGACGTCGCCGGTGATCGCCCGGGGGAATCCTGACGTACGCGGCTGACCGCCTGCTCGAGGAGGTCGCGTACGTGAGCTACTACTTCCACTGGGACCTCGACCGGATCCTCGATCTCGAGCATCCGGTCCGCCAGCAGTTCATCGAGCAGATCTCGGCGATCAACCGCCGGATGAGCGACGGCAACTGACCATGAGCATCTGGCCGTTCCGTCTCGGTCGCCGAGGCCGAGAGTCAGCCGGAGGTGAACCCGGCGCGTCGCCTGTGCAGAGCGCGGTTCCCGCTGCGGCTCCACGTGCCACGGCGGCTGCGGTCCAACGACCTGCCGACGACTGGAACCGGCTGCCCGTGCTTGCCACCACGAGTGGGCCACCGCCGCTGGTGGCACCACTGAGCCGCATCGCCGCCCGGCTCACATCGAAGGCAGGCAGCGTTTTGACCCTCGCCCCACTCGGCCATCAGCGGCGCTCGGACGCGCCGACCGGTGTGATCAGCGGAGCGGTCATCCCGAGCGCGGCGACAGTGGGCGGGGGCCGGACCACCGGCTCGAACCTGCAACTGCGGATGCCGTCGATCCACCGTGGCGACGCGGAGACCGCCGGGCTGCGGTGGGCTCAGACCGCAGCCACAGTGCAACCGTCGGCAACGTCGGCGGCCTCGTCCGACCACAACCGGGCCGAGCATGGGATACAAGTACCAACCTCCTCACCACTGCCCACCGCGGCGGGCCTTCGCCATCTGGCCGCTTCGCCGACGCGGGTGGCGCGCAGATCCGTGGAGCCACCGGCGCTGCCCGTTGCTGCGGCCGCACGACCGCTGTCGCCTGCGCTCGGCGCTGCGGCAGGCACCACTGCTGTCGTCAGAGCCGGCACTCCATCGAGTGCCGCGACACCCCACCCAGCTCGCGTCGCAGACGCTGCCGCGGCGTCGCCGCCCGAGGTAGCCAAGCCAGGCCCGCTTGTCAACGCCCGCACCATTTATCGCCGACGCGTCGGCGAGCCGCTCACGCACCGGCCACCGACGATGGTCGGCGCCGTCACCCCGGTCGGCGAACTACCGCCGACGATGGGCACATCACACGTGTCCGGTCGTACCCCGCCCACGACGGGCGCCCAGTCTCCGATGACGTCGGAAACTACCCACGCTCCTGTTCCGCCCACGCCGATCGCGCGATCCGTGGCCACCCGCGACACGATGCCGCTGCGGCACGCCCGCCCAGGTTCCGTGCTGCCCGCCACAACTCCGCGTGGGTCGACGACGGCCACCTCT
>JAYURF010000325.1:0-1668 GCA_043756365.1 Acidimicrobiales bacterium | reverse complement strand
TCATGGGCGAAGGGGAGGCGACCCTCGAGGAACTGCTGCCCGTCTTGCGCGACCGCGGCCCTCACCGCCTACACGGTGTCGCCGGCACGGTGTTCCGCAATGAAGACGGGGTCATCGTCCACAACGGCTCCCGCGACAGGGTGGCCGACATCGATTCGCTGCCGTGGCCCGATCGGGGCGCGATCGACACCCTCAAGTACGTCGAGACGTGGCGGACCCATCACGGCATGGGGTCGGTCAACCTGATCACCGCACGAGGTTGTCCGTACAAGTGCAACTGGTGCAGCCATGCTGTGTTCGGCTATTCGCACCGGCGGCGCGGCCCGGTCGATTGTGTCGATGAGGTCGAACACATCGTCGACACGTACCGGCCCGAGCAGGTCTGGTACGCGGATGATGTCTTCACGATCAGTCACAAGTGGCTGTTCGAGTACGCCGACGAGATGAAGCGTCGGAACATGCGCATCCCGTTCGAGACGATCTCGCGTGCCGATCGAATGAAGAAAGAGGAGGTCCTCGCGACGTTGGCCGACCTCGGCTGCTACCGCATCTGGATCGGTTCGGAGAGTGGCAGCCAGCGCATCCTCGACTCGATGCAGCGGGGCGTGAAGGTCGAAGAGGTTCAGTACGCGACGAAGATGGCCAAGCGGTACGGCATCGAGGTCGGCATGTTCTTGATGTGGGGGTACGACGGCGAGGAACTCTCCGACATCGAAGCCACGATCGATCACGTCAAGGAGGCGAATCCGGACATCTTCTTCACGACAGTCGCCTATCCGATCAAGAACACCGGGTACTACGAGAAGGTCAGGAAGAAGCTGATCTACTCGTCGGACTGGGACGCCAGTTCTGATCGTGAGTTGGGCGTTGCCGGCCGCCACAGCCGTGAGTACTACCGGCATGCCGACGCGTGGTTGTTCAACGCCGTCGATGCCCACCGACTCGGTGACGCCGATCCAGCAGCGGCCGCAGCCAAGACCGAAGCCGCTGCACAGGCCCGATCACGATTGCTGGCGTGTGCCGGGGAGGTGGATGTCTGAGCGGGACCGAACCGCGGTCGTCGACCCCGTTCGACGCGATCGCCGCCGACTACGACGACACCTTCACCGACAGCGCCATTGGCGCGGTGATGCGGCAGCCGGTACGGCGCCGGATGGCAGAACTGTGGCCGGCGGGCAGCCGCATCATCGAGTTGAACTGTGGCACCGGTGCCGACGCGGCCTGGTTGGTCGAGCGCGGCGTGCAGGTTCTGGCCACCGATGCTGCTGCGGGGATGGTCGACGCGGCCCGGCGGCGTGGCATCGATGCGCGGCAGGCGGATGCCGAATCGGTTGCTGGGCTGGCAGGCCTCGGCCCGTTTGACGGTGCACTGTCGAACTTTGGTGGTTTGAACTGTGTTGCCGATCTGGGCGCAGTGGTCGAGGGCCTGGTGCGTTGTGTGCGCCCAGGCGGAACGGTTCTGCTGTGCGTGATGGGTCCGACCGTACCGTGGGAGTGGGCGTGGTATCTGGGGCACGGGCAGCCGCGCGTCGCCTTCCGCCGCTTTGCTCGGGTCACCTACTGGCGTGGGGTGCCGATCCGGTACCCCTCGATTCGAGCGATGCGTCGGCTGCTGGCTCCGTCGTTCGAGGTCGAACGGGTGTGGGCGCTCGGAGCGCTCATCCCACC
>JAYURF010000324.1:0-1669 GCA_043756365.1 Acidimicrobiales bacterium | reverse complement strand
TGTCGATCGATCAACCGCCCGCTGGTGCAACCCAAGCTCCAGCTGGGCTCGCCCGACTGCAGATGCCATCTGGTCAGCGCGTGAACATCGACAGCGAGGTCATCTCCATCGGTCGCCTGCCCGAGTGCACGATCACACTCACCGACGCCAACGTCAGCCGCCGCCACGCCGAGATCCACCCTGGCGAGCAGGTCCGCGTCGTCGACCTCGGCTCGACCAACGGCACCAAGGTGAACGGGTTGCGCATCCAGGGCCAGCAGGTGCTCGCCGATGGCGACATCATCAGCCTCGGCGGTACGCATCTCCGATTCGAGGCGGCACGCGCGTCGGCATGACCGATCAGCTCCTCGAAATCTTCAAGTTCGCGCTGCTCGGGCTGCTCTACCTCTTCTTCGCGCGCGTCCTGTGGGCCGTGTGGAGTGAGGTCCGCGGCCCGCGCACCGGACGGATCGCGGTTGAGTCCGCCGACATGCACGCCATCGGCGACAGGGTCGATATGGGCCAATCGGATCCGGGTGACCCGACCCGACCGGCGACGGTGCCACCCGCTCCGCTGCGCGCCAAGCGCCGCCCGCGGGGGGCAATCACCAAGCTGGTCGTGCTCCAGCCCCGCGAGCGCAAGGGGGCCACGTTCCCCGTCGTGAACGAGATCACCATCGGACGCGCCTCGACGTGCACGATCATGATCCTCGACGACTCGTTCGTCTCGCAGATCCACGCCCGCCTGCAGCAAGCCGAGGGCTCCACCTGGGTGGAAGACCTGCGCTCGACAAATGGCAGCTACCTCAACGGCGCCCCACTGACCGACAGACAACGGATCACCAAGGGCGACCGGTTGCAGATCGGCTCCACCATCTTCGAGGCCACCTGATGGCGAACGATCTGATGGCAGCGATCTGATGGCGGCTTTGCACTGGGGTGCGGCGACCGACGCCGGCCGCATCCGCGACGAGAACGAGGACGCGTTCGTAGCCGAGGCGATGGTGTTCGTCGTCGCCGACGGGATGGGCGGGCATCAAGCCGGCGAGGTCGCCGCCGCCCTGGCGGTGACCACCTTGCGCGATCGCCTCCACGACGGTGCGAGCAGTGCCGACGTGGTGATCGCCGCCGTCGTCGAGGCCAACGCAGCCATCTTCCAAACCGCCCACAACAACGCCGCGCAGCGCGGCATGGGCACCACGCTCACCGCGATCGCGGTGATGCCCACCACCGACGTACGCCACGAGCAACTCGCGGTCGTCAACGTCGGCGACAGCCGCGCCTACCTGTGGCGGCAGGGGGAACTGACCCGCGCCACCGTCGATCACAGCTACGTCCAGGAACTGCTCGCCACCGGCCACATCACCGAATCCGAAGCCCGTACCCACCCCCGCCGCAACATCGTCACCCGCGCCCTCGGCATCGAGCCGATCGTCCGCGTCGACGCCTGGGTTCTCCCGCTGGTCCGCTCCGACCGCTTCGTACTGTGCAGCGACGGGCTCGTCGACGAGGTGGACGACGGCGAGATCCTCCAGATCATCACCGCCAACACCGACCCGCAGGCAGCGGCCGATGCGCTGGTCGCAGCGGCGGTGAACAACGGCGGCCGCGACAACGTGACCGTCATCGTGATCGACGTCGTCGACGGCATCGATCCGGACGCATTCTTCGCCGGGTTGGCCGACACCGA
>JAYURF010000323.1:0-13308 GCA_043756365.1 Acidimicrobiales bacterium | reverse complement strand
TCGGATGGGGTTCGGTCGTCCAGACGCCCGCGTTCGCCATGGTGCCCGAGTTCGAGGTGGTCGCATTGTGTTCGCGACGCGCCGACAGCGTGGAGGCGGCCGGTCAGAAGCTGGGTATCGCCGATGTCAGCACCGATTGGCGGACGTTCGTGCAGCGCGACGACCTTGACGTGATCTCCATCTGCACGCCGGTCGATCTGCACCACGAACAGGCGATGGCGGCGATCGCGGCAGGCAAGCACGTCGTCGTCGAGAAACCCGTTGGCCTCGATTCGGCGCAGACCGGCGAGATGCTTGCCGCCGCCGAAGAGGCCGGCGTTGCCCACGCGGTCTGTTTCGAAGGGCGGTGGGAGCCGGCCCGGTTGAAGATCTGGGAGATGGTGAGCGATGGTCATTTGGGCGACCCATACATGGCGATGGCTCGTACTGGGGCCGACTTCTGGCACCCGACTCGGCGGATGCAATCGGAGTGGATGTATCGCAAGGATCAAGGTGGCGGCTACCTGATGGGAATGGGGTCGCACGACATCGACTATGTCTGTGCCTTGTTCGGCGAGCCCGAAGCGGTGTGCGCCGATGTGCGTACCACCGTTCGTGAACGGTCTCGCCCCGATGGCAGCACGCTGTCCGTCGACGCCGACGACACAGCCGTGCTGGTGCTGCGGATGCGGAACGGCATGATCGTCAGCATCATCACCACGGCGGTTGCGTTCCAGCGCAACTTCCGTGCATTCGAGGTGTTCGGCAGCGAGGGCTCGTTGACAGTGGACGGCTTGCTGATGGGTGAGGAAGAAGTGCAGGTTGTCAGCGGATCGGTCGGCCAGGACGCTGCGCAGGTGGTGGCGAGCAGCGATCGTCGCCCGCGCAGCGGGATCGAGGCGCCCAAGCGCCGCGCCGCTGCAGCGATCGTGTCGCTGGCGCTGATGCTCGAGGACTGGCTTCCGGCTCTGTCGGGTCAACCGACGGTGGCCCCCACCCTGCACGACGGCCACCGGGTGCAGCGCATCGTCGATGCCGCACGGAAGAGCTCGGCCGGAGGAGGCTGGGTCAGCCTCTGAGGCGTGTGTGCAACGTTGCTGCAAGGGTGCCGATGTCCCCCAGTGAACGGAGCAGGTCGTTGAGATGGGTGCAGGTCGACACGCCGCGCAGATCGGCTCGGACGAACTGCCGGACGTCGTCGACATGCGTGCCGACCATCCGGTCGGCGCTCGACGCGGCAACGGGGCACTCGACGAAGGGGAGGACCCGGGGGACCGCAGCGCACGAGGTGAACGTGTGGGTGGTCTGGTCGACACGTGCCGTCAAGGAATACTCGTGCAGCACCGTCTCGGTGCCGTCAGGACCGACATGGCTGTCGCGGAACATCGCCGTGATCGCCAGGCTGATGTCGGCAGGGCTGATGTCGACGAGGGCGACGTCGACGAGGCGGCGGCGGCGCATCCAGCCCATCTGCATCGGAGCCATCTCGTGCCACGCCAGCGGGTCGTCGCCGGAGAGTTCGGGAGCGCGCGGACCTACGGTGACGGGGACTCCGGTGCCGCCGAGCACGGACGCGAGCATCGTCCCACCGGTGCGCCAGCCCGAGCAGATGTCGTGCTGGCTCGCGATGCCGTCGCTCGATTCGAGGCTGCCGCTGTACAGCAGTGCGTAGCCCGAGATGAGCGCGGCGACGGGGAGGTCGTCGAGCAGGAGCGCGAGCGAGGTGCCGGTGACGACATCGTCGGGCAGCGCGTCGCGTACCGCGTCGCGGAAGCCGGCGGCAACGGTGCGCCCGATGAGCCGCTCGGCAGCGGGCCTCGGTGGCGTGGTGTGCAGTTGGAGCAGCGTGCGGTCGCCGCCGATCACCGCGTGGGCCGATGCTTGGTCGGCTACCTCGGCCGTGCGGTCCAGCGAGATCAGGTCGCGTGCGCTGCCGATCAGTTGCAGTTGCCCTGCTTGCGTCCCGATGTCGACGTGGCTGGTGCGCCGGATCGACGGCGGTCGCCGAGGCACCGTGGATTCAACCGGGGAGCCCATTGCGCTGGAGTGGTGGACCGTCGTGGGTAAACCTGACATCATCGTCAAGTCTAGGTGCGCACAGTTCAAGGGGGAACGATTCATGTACGACGTCATGCAGGGTGTTCGGGTGGTCGAGGTGGCCGAGCACACGTTTGTGCCGGCCGCGTCGATGGTGTTGGCTGACTGGGGTGCCGATGTGATCAAGATCGAACGCGCCGGAGGCGATGTCGCCCGGCACATGAAGATCCTGCAACGGCCGGGCCAGAAGCACAATGCGTTTTTCGAGGTTGCCAACCGCGGCAAACGCTCGATCGGGCTCGATCTCACCAAGGCTGACGGACGTGCGCAGCTGCACAAACTGCTCGAGAATGCCGACGTGTTCATCACCAACCTGCGCGCCGATGCCCGCAGCAAGATGGGCATCGAGCCGGCCGACGTGATGAAGATCAACCCGCGGATCATCTATGCCCGCGGTACCGGCTACGGGCTGCACGGCGCGATGGCCAACGACGGCGGTTTCGACTACCCGTCGTCATGGTGCCGCAGCGGGTCGGGATTCGTGCAGACACCGCCTGATAACTCCCGCCCTCCTGCGCAGCCCGGTTCGGTCGGCGATCTGATGGGTGGGGCCACACTGGCCGGGGCGATCTCGGCCGCTTTGTTCCGGCGGGAACGAACCGGCCAAGGGGCCATCGTCGACAGCGCGTTGTACATGGTCGGCGCGTACATCATGACCCAGTCGCTGGCGGGTGCCAGCTTGGCGGCCGCAGCGCCAGCCCTGCCGGCTTCCGCAACACCTGCGGGCTCGGCGCCGGGCTTCCCGCTGATCCCGCTGGTACGCCTGTACCAGACCAGCGATGGTCGCTGGATCTCGTTGTGTTTCCTGCAGGACAGTTGGTTTCCCGACCTGGCCCGTCATCTCGGTCGTGACGACCTGATCGACGATCCGCGATTCATCGGCGAGGAAGCAAAGTTCGCGAATGCCACAGCGTTGATCGCCGAACTTGACGCAGCGTTCTCCGCAAAGACCTTTGCCGAGTGGCGGGTGATCTTGGCGACCTTGACGGGCGTGTGGGCACCGCTGCTCAGTCCTGCCGAGGTGATCGCCGACGAGCAGGCGCTCGTCAACGGCTTCGTCACCCCGGTCACCGACGACGATGGCGACACCTACCTCGCTGCGGCGTCGCCCGGCCAGTTCGACGAGCAGCCGATCGGCCCGCTGCGAGCCAGCCCAGGCTACGGGCAGCACACCGATGAGGTCATGCGCGAGATCGGATTGTCCGACGAGCAGATCGCCGCCCTTCGTGCCGCCAACGTGGTGGTGTGATGAGCGTGTCTGATCTGGTTGCCCAGCATCGTGACGGACACGTGCTGGTCATCACGCTGCAGCGCGACTCCAAGCGAAACGCAATCGACCGCGCCTTGGCCGACGCGATCGACGCAGCGTTGAACACCCTCGACGATGACGACTCGTTGTGGGCTGGAGTGCTGACGGGATCGAAGACGTTCTTCAGCGCCGGGAGCGATCTCAACTCGGGCGGCGATTACAACACCGAGCGGGGCGGCCAGTACGGCATCATCCGGCGTGTACGGCGCAAGCCGCTGATCGCGGCGGTTGAAGGCCCGGCACTCGGTGGCGGCATGGAGATCGTCCTCTCCTGTGACCTGGTCGTCGCCTCGACTGCGGCGCGATTCGGTCTGCCGGAAGTCTCGATCGGCCTCATCCCCACGTGCGCTGGGTTGTTCCGCGCTCCGCAGTCGCTTCCGCTCAACCTGGCCCGAGAACTGATCCTCACCGGCGAGCCGATCGGCGCCGAGCGAGCGCACGCTGCGGGCTTCGTCAACGTGGTGTGCGAGCCGGGTGGGGCGGTGGACGCGGCCGTGCGGCTCGCTCAGCGGATCTGTCGGAACGCGCCCCTATCGGTGCAGGCCTGCCTGGCGGCGGTGAACGGGTTGCTCGAAGCCGATGCACCGGATGGGTGGGACGCGACCGCTCAGGCATTGGCGTCGATACAGGGAACACCCGATCAGGTGGAAGGGGTACGCGCCTTCTTCGACAAGCGCTCGCCCGAGTGGACCGGCCGCCGCGACTGACGCTCGGGCTCGCTGGTCAGGCCGGCTGTGAGGGCGCGCCGGGCGCGAACGAGCGGACGTGGATCACGTCGATCATCTGCCCGCGTGGACGGGTGATCGCGAACACGATCGCGTCGGCCATCCACGCCGGGTCCATGCCCGGGCCGGCGACACGCGTGAGGTAGCCGCTGGCATCCCAGTCGGCCCAGACTCGGTCGATGTCGCCGGGCGCGAAGTTGTCGCCGAACGCGGTGTCGGCCACCGAGCCGCTGGTGTAGCGGGTGACGCGGATGTTGTCGGCTTTGAGCTCGTGCACCATCATCTCGCTGAACGTATCGAGGCCGCCCTTCGACGCGCCGTACAGCACCATCTGGGGCATGTACTCGCCGACGATCTCCGACGACACGTTGACGATGTCGCCCCCGCCGGCGGCGCGCATCAGCGGGATGGCAGCGCGGGTGGTGTAGATCGGGCCGAGCATGTTGACGCCCACCACGAACGCGATGTCGTCGTCACTCGCGTCTTCGATCTTGCGGACGCGGGCCACCCCGGCGACGTTCAACAGAACGTCGATCCGTCCGAACTTGTCGGCAACCGCAGCAAACGCGCGCCGCACGCTGTCGGGCTGGGTGATGTCGCACACGATCGGTGTTGCCGCAGCACCGATGCCGGCGGCGGCTGCGTTCAGGCGTTCCTCGCCGCGAGCGAGCATCACCACGTTGGCTCCGGCAGCGGCACATGCCCGTGCTGCGGCCATCCCGATCCCGGCAGATGCGCCGACGACCACGACGACCTTGTTGTCGAGTTGCTGTCCCACTGTTCCCCCCTGCTGTCGGCCGCGCGGCGAAGTCCGGTCGCGGTCGTAAATGAGGTTACTATTTCTCGTGATGACGACTTCTCAGGGGGCACCAGTGACAGCATCCGACGATTCCTCCGGCGCGCTAGCGCGGTGCCCGGTCACGAACTACGACACCGTCAACGTTGCATCGGCCGCAGCGGGCTGGCATTTCGACAACTTCGATGTCAAACGTGAGGAGGCCCCTGTCCATCGGGGACTTGCAGGTGACAACGAGTACTTCCTCGTCACCCGTCTTTCCGATATCCGGGCCTCGTTTCAGAATCACGGCGTGTTCTCGAACAGTTCGGTCACGCCCGCCGATCCGAACCCGCCGTACAAGTGGATCCCCGAGATGCTCGATCCTCCGGTGCACACCAAGTGGCGTCAGCTACTCGGCCCGTTGTTCACCCCAGCGGCGGCTGCCGCCATCGAGCCGAAGCTGCGCGAACGCTTCGGCGAGATCCTCGACGGCGTCGTCGAGCGCGGCTCATGCGATTTCGTGCACGATGTCGCTCTGGTGTTCCCGAACTCGATCTTCATGGACATCATGGGTCTGCCGCGAACCGATGCCGCGCGCTTTCAGCAGTGGGAAGTCGCCATTCTCCACGGCGGGAACGGATCGGCGGACGATCAGCAGCGCCAGTTCGGAGCAATGATGGAGGTCATCGGTTACTTCTCCGCGCTCATCGCTGAACGCCGTGCCGATCCGCAAGAGGATCTGCTCAGCATCGCCGTCGGCTGGAAGATCGATGGTGAGTCGATCCCCGATCAGGAGCTGCTCGACTTCTGCCTGTTGATGTTCATGGCCGGCCTCGACACCGTTGCCGCACAGCTCTCGTACAGCTTCTGGCACCTGGCCACCCACGTTGACGACCGCAATCGCATCGTTGCTGACCCGTCGCTGATCCCTGGCGCGATCGAGGAGTTCCTGCGTTTCTATTCATTCGTGACCCCCGGGCGCAAAGTGATGTCCGACACCGCCATCGCTGGCTGCCCGGTCAAGGCCGGTTCGATGGTGTACCTGCCGATCGTGTCGGCCAACCGCGATCCGCGTGAGTTCGACAACGCTGGCCAGGTCATCATCGACCGCGTCGATAACCGCCACATCGCGTTCGGTGCCGGACCGCACCGCTGCCTCGGTTCGCACCTGGCCAGGGCCGAACTGCGGGTCGCGATGGAGATGTGGCACGAGCGGGTACCGAACTACCGGATTCAGCCCGGTGTCGAGCTTCGTGAGCACGGTGGACAGATCGGCCTCGACAACCTGCCGATCGAGTGGGATGTCTGAGACTCGCCCGGTGGACACCTCACGACACACTGGCCGGGTAGCGCTTGTCACCGGCGCAGCATCCGGCATCGGACGGGCGACGGCGCTGCGCCTCACCGCCGAGGGTGCGCTTGTGCTCGCCACCGATGGCAATCCCGATGGGCTGGCAGCGCTCGTTGCCGTGAGCGCGGAGATCCACATCGTCACCGGGGACCTGCGTGACGCGTCGTTCGTCGATCACCTGGTGGACGAAGCCGAGGCGATCGGACCGGTGCAGGTCCTGGCCAACGTCGCCGGGATCATGGATCACTTCGTGCCCGTCGGCGAGATCGACGACGACCTGTGGGACAGCGTGTTGGGGGTCAACCTGACCGCGCCGATGCGGTTGTGCCGCAGGCTCGTCCCGCTGATGGCCGCCCGCGGTGGCGGGCGGATCGTCAATGTCGCCTCGGTCGCCGGGCTTGGCGGGTCGGGTGCTGGCGTCGGTTACATCGCCAGCAAGCACGGGCTCATCGGGCTGACCAAGCACATCGCCTACACGTATGGCCCGCAGCAGATCCGGTGCAACGCGGTGTGCCCCGGCGGCGTTGCCACCAACATCGGTACAACCGCAGCGCCGACGGTGCCGTGGGCGTTCGAACGCCAAATGCTGTCGATCGCCCTTGGTGAGCGCACCGCAGAACCCGACGAGATCGCCGCGGTCATCTCGTGGCTCGCCTCCGATGAAGCCAGCAACGTCAACGGGATCGTCATGCCAGCCGACGGAGGCTGGAAAGCCGCCTGATCTTTGGGTGAGTGGTGGTCAGGCGGGCTTTGGTTCGCGGGGGAGGCCGAGGGCTCGTTCGCCGAGCAGATTTTGCATGATCTGGTTGCTGCCGCCCGAGATCGTGTACGCCTTGGCGTACAGCAGTTCGTCTTGCCAATGGCCGCCGTCGAGCGCATCGGGTGAGTCGGTGGAGAGCAGGCCGTACGCGCCCTGCATGGTCACGGCGAACTCCGCGAGATCCCAGTTGAGCTGGGCGAAGCCGAGCTTGGTGAGCGGTACGTCCATCTCGCGCGACGTGCCCAGTGTGCGGCTGTGCGTCGCTGCCTGGGCGACGAGGGTGGCGATCTCGACGCGTGCTGCGAACCCGGCGATGTGTTGCCGCACGACCGGATCATCGGCCAGCCGGCCCTGCCGCGCAGGAGTGGCGCGCGCCAACGCGATCAGCGCATCGAGGTTTTGGCGTAGGCGGATCACCAACGCGCCGACGCCGGCTCGTTCGGAGGCGAGGCTGTCGGTGGCGATCGTCCAGCCGTTGTTGAGGTCGCCGATCAAGGCATTGGCGGGCACGCGCACGTCGTCGAAGAACACTTCGTTGAAGTCGGAGGTGCCGGTCATCTCCCGCAGCGGACGGGTGCTGATCCCCGGCAGCGCCATGTCGAGGGCGAACACGCTGATGCCTGCGTGCTTGGTCACCGACGAATCGGTGCGGGCGAGCAGATAGCCCATGTCGGAGAAGTACGCGTTGGTGCTCCACACCTTCTGCCCGTTGACGATGAAGACATCGCCGTCGCGTACGGCCGTGGTGCGCATCGACGCCAGGTCGCTGCCGGCATCGGGTTCGCTGAAGAGCTGGCACCACACATGCTCGTAGCTGCGGATCCTGGGTAGGTAGTGCTCGCACTGGGCTTCGGTGCCGAAGTGCAACAGGGCGTGCGCAGCGAGCGCGCCGGCGCCGATCGGAACGGCAGCTCGTGCCCTGGCGAACTCCTCGGTCACGATGAACGCCTCGGCAGGGTCGTGATCGGCCCGACCGCCGTACTGCACTGGCCAATCGGCACCGTGAAAACCGGCCGCGTACAGATCGCGGCTCCACGCTCGCAGCACCTCCGACTCGGCTGTGGTCTCCGGTGAGCGCGTGCCCACGCGATACGGCAGGTCTGGTGCATGGGCGGTGATGTAGGCGCGGACCCGAGCCCGGAACTCATCGGCTGCAAATGTCATGCCGTCATCTCCTTCGTCATCGGGTGATCAAACTAACCTGACGACTACGTCAAGTCATAGGGGGCAGGGACATGTTCGATCTCAGTGGTAAAGGAGTGATCGTCACGGGTGGCGGCCGCGGTATTGGTCGTGGCATCGCCCGATCGATGGCGAAGTGCGGGGCCGGAGTCATCGTCGCCGGTCGCACTGAAGCTCCGCTGCTCGCCACCGTCGACGAGCTGCGTTCGCTCGGTGTCGTGGCGGTGCCGATCGTGACCGACATCACCAGCCGGGAGTCGCTCGACGGTTTGGTGCAGGCTGCGCTGAACGAGTTCGGAACGATCGATTGCTGGGTCAACAACGCTGGCAGCGCGAACGCTTCCGATGTCGGACCGCTGATCGACCTCAGTGAGCAGAGCTGGGATGCGGTGGTCGACCTCAACTTGAAGTGGACCTTCTTCGCCGCGCAGGCTGCGGCGCGGGCGATGATCGGCCGCGGCGGGTCGATCATCAACATCTCGTCGCGCAGCGGCTCGCAGCCGTGCCCGATGACCGGCCAGTACGGGGCGGCGAAGGCCGGTGTGGAGAGCCTCACCACCACGATGGCTGTCGAGTGGGGGCATTTCGGGATTCGGGTCAACGCTGTCGCGCCCGGTCTCGTGCCGACCGAGGAAAGCCTTGCGCCGGGCGGCACGCTGAGCAAAGCGAGCCGGGTTGCCCGACAGGTCGAGACCGTGCCGTTGCGGCGGCTCGGCACGGTCGACGACATCGGTGCAGCATGCGCTTTCCTTGCCTCTGACGAATCAGCCTGGATCACCGGCGAGACGATTCACATCACCGGCGGCAGCCGAATCACTGTCGGGTACTTGAGCTACATGCATCGCATCACCCAACAATTGGCCGACGCGGTTCCTGCCGGCGAAACCGATGTCACAACGCCCTGAACAATGATGAGCGGGTCAGCTCCGGCGTCTGGCCTGGGCGACGTGACGGGCGTGAGCGCGGCGGCCGCCGAGTTCGGTGTGCAGCGCCATCAGGCGCATCGTCCAGCCGACGAGCCCGTACTCGGAGGTGACGCCGATTGCGCCGGTGACCTGATGGCAGTCGTCGTACGCGTCGCGGGCGGTCATCGCGGCGAAGGTGGCCGCCGACGCGGTGATGAACTCGTCGGTGTGATGCCATGCGCCGCGTCGCGCCAGCCACCTCGTTGCATGCGCGTTTGAATACGACTTCGCCAACCGGTGCTGCACCGCCTGGAACGATCCGATCGGGCGACCGAACTGCTGGCGATCGGTCACGTGGCGGGCGCTGAACTCGACAGCGGCCTGCGCCAGCGCGCCCACCTCCGCGGCGATGCCGACCTGCCATGCCCGGCGCAGGGCGTCGCCGCTTCCCGCACCGAGCGGCTCGGATCGTCGCACCCGCACCCGTCCCATCGGGTAGCCGGCGCGGGATGGAACCATCTCCACATCCACGTCGTCGCGGCTGGCCACGCTGGCCCGGCTACCAATGTCACCATCGAGCACCAGGTAGGCGTCGCACGATCCGGCGTAGCGCACGAGTGCGTTCGGCGAGGCCACCAGCCCGACCAGGTCGGGGAGGTCGCGCACGCCGGCGAGCGGGGCGACCAGGACCCGGGCGACGATCGGTGCACAGGCCACGAATTGCGCGGCACGTTCGGCGACGATGGTTGCTTCGATCGGGCCGGCGTCGTAGCCGACGTCGAGAAAGCCGCCGGCGTTCAGCTTGGCCATGAGGTCGTGGTCGATCTTCGTACCGACGTCGCGGGCGCGCTCGTAACCGGCGTGGTCGCTGAACAGTGCCCGCAGCGCATCATCGAGCATCTGCTGTTCTGAACTGAGTTCGAGGTCCATGTCAGCGGCCCCGCGGCAGCTCGAGGCACAGCCTGGCGATCTGATCCAACTGCACCTCGTAGGCACCGGCGGCAATCATCGCGGTGGTACCGGTGACCATCTGACGGTCGGCCTCAGTGCCACCGGCAAGAGCTTGATCGCCGAGCACCTCGTGGCATGCCCAGCCGACGGTCCGTTCCATCGGCCCGGTGATCGACCGGGAGACAGCGGCCATCGGGCGTGCCCCGTGGGGATCGGTGATCCGTTCGCCGACCGCCACGTAGTTGAGTGCCCGCGCCGCCTCGCACCAGGCGTACGCGAGACCGAGTGTCTCTTCGACACCGGGGTCGGTCACGTCGATGCCGAGGTCGATTGCGTCGCTCACGGTCTGGTCGATCACGTACTCGCTGTGTTGGTGCCGGGCAATGCCGACGCGCTCGTTGGCCAGCGCGTTGCGGACGATGTCCCACCCGCAGTTCTCGTCGCCGAGGCGGCAGGACACCGGCACGATCACATCGGTGAAGTGGATCTCGTGGATGAGGTGCGTGGCATACGGGTTGGGGATTTCGCGGACGTCGATACCCGGGGTGTCCATCGCCACGAGCAGGATCGTGATGCCCTCCCGCTTGGGGGAATCGGGGTCGGTTCGGACCAGTACGAAGCAGTAGTCGGCAGCGTGCGCGTAGGACGTCCAGACCTTCTGCCCATTGATGACGTACGAGTCGCCGTCACGCGTTGCGCTCGTGCGGAGTGCAGCGAGATCGGAACCTGCATCGGGTTCCGAGAACCCCTGGCACCAGTTGACCTCGCCTCGCGAGATCGGCGGCAGGTGCAGTGCGAGTTGCTCGGGTGTTCCGTATCTCATCAGCGCCGGGCCGATCCAGTTGGTGTTCATGTACTGACCGCCTCGCGGCTCGCCGACGGACCATGTTTCTTCGCTGATGATCAACTGCTCCCACGGCGACGCCTGCCGACCGCCGTACTCCGCCGGCCAGTGCGGTGTGAGGAACCCGTCCTCACCGAGTGCCGCACAGAACGCCTTCACCGCCTCGACATCCGCGGCCTCCGGCATGTCGCGGTCGTCGAGGGTCCATCCTGGCCGGAGGTGTTCGGCAATGCTCGCTCGCAGCGCGGTCCGAAAGGCCGTCTCGTCATCGGTCCAGTCCAAATTCATGAATCTCCCTGCCGGTTCGTTCAGTGCGGCAACTCTAGTGTGATGTAGCTAGCTATACTAATTTCTAATACAAAGCCGTATAGATCGGTATGGTTGGCGGCATGGACCCAGTTCGCAATCCTTACTCACCCGGCGCGGGCCTGCGGCCCGCTGAGGTCATTGGGCGAGATGTGGAGATCGCTCACTTTGACGTGCTGCGGGCGAGGGCTCGTCAGCGACGTGGCTCGCAGAGCTTGGTCCTGACTGGCCTGCGTGGCGTTGGCAAGACCGTGCTGATCAATGAGCTGGCGAACTCAGCGCGTGACGACGGATGGATCGTTGCCAAGGTGGAGGCAGAGTCGAACGACAACAGGACCCCCTTTCGCAACCAGGTTGCGGCCTCTCTCAACGTTTCCCTGCGTCGACTGCAAGGCAAGAACGTCCGCGGCAGCCTTCGCGAGCGGGCAATGCGCACGTTTGCATCGTTCTCACTCAAAGCTGCAGCGGATGGCACGCTCACCGTTGGCATCGAACTCGAACCAAATAGGGGCCGGGGCGACACCGGCTCGCTGCCAGCGGACCTGACCGACTTGGCCCTCGATCTCGGTGATGCAGCAATCGAGCTCGATTGCGGCGTCGCGCTGTTCATCGATGAGATGCAACACCTGGCCACCGATGAGCTCGCCGCGATCTGCCAGGCCTGCCACGAGGCGGGCCAGCAGAACAAGCCCTTCTACGTGGTTGGAGCCGGTCTGCCCAACCTTCCCGGTGTTCTTGCTGAGGCACGTTCCTACGCCGAGCGCCTCTTCCTCTACGCAACCATTGGTCCCCTCTCCCCGCCCCAGGCGTCCGACGCGATCACCAAGCCAGCGGTGGCAGAGGGAGTTCATTGGACCGGCCCGGCCGTCGACATCGTGCTCGAGGCGGCTGGCGGATATCCGTACTTTCTGCAGGAGTTCGGCGCAGCGTCGTGGGATGCAGCAAGCGGCACGAGAATTGGGGCCGGCGATGCTACCGAAGGCGTACGCGTCGGCCGAGCTCGGCTTGACAACGGATTCTTTCGGTCACGATGGGAGCGGGCTACTCCGGGCGAACGCAGTTACCTCTCAGCTATGGCGGTCGACGGTGAGGGGCCGAGCTCTTCGGGTGAGGTCGCCTCGCGGCTAGGTAAGCAGATCAACCAGCTCGGTCCGACGAGAGCGAAACTCATCTCGAAAGGTCTGCTGTTTGCACCGGCCCACGGTGTGATCGCATTCACGGTTCCCGGGATGGCGGAGTACATCGCTCGTCACCCGAGATGACTCGCTGTTCGGCTCAGCTTCGGGCACCCTTGGTCTGAAACCTGATCGCACCGTCGAGGCGGATGACCTCGCCGTTGAAGTACGGGTTCTCGATGATCGCCATGGCCATCATCGCGTACTCGTCAGGCTGGCCCATGCGCTTCGGGAACGGCACGACCGGTCCCCACTCGGCCTCGATCTGGTCGAGAGCCTTGCCGTAGGCGGGGGTGGCGAACACCCCGGGGGCGATGGTGCCGACGCGGATGCCCAGCACCGACAGGTCGCGTGCCGCCGGCAACGTCATGCCGATGATCGCGCCCTTGGCTGCCGAGTAGGCAACCTGGCCGATGGTGCCTTCGTATCCGGCGATCGATGCGGTGTTGACGATGACGCCGCGCTCACCGGTGTCGAGCGGTTCGTTCTTGGCCATCGCCGCAGCGGCAAGGCGCAACACGTTGAACGTGCCGTTGAGGAAGATCTGGACGACGCCGGCGAAATCGGCCAGCGGCAACGGGTTGCCGTCGCGGTCGAGGGTGCGCCCGCCGCCGCCCCCGCCGTGGGTGTCGACCGAGATCCGCAGCGGGGCCATCTCCACTGCAGCGGCGATGGCTGCGTTGACGCTGTCCTCGGAGAGCACGTCGGTCTTCACGAACCTCGCCGATGAGCCGAGCTCGGCAGCCAGCGCCTGCCCGGCCGCTTCGGACATGTCGGCGATGACGACCTTCGCTCCGGCGGCGACCAACCGGCGGACCGTGGCCGCCCCCAGGCCGCCGGCACCGCCGACGACGAGTGCACTGGAATCATCGAGTTGCATGCTGTTCCCCTTCAACGTCAACGGAATCTGACAATAGTGTCAACCCTACCGATCGCGTGCGTCGTG
>JAYURF010000322.1:0-1674 GCA_043756365.1 Acidimicrobiales bacterium | reverse complement strand
GTTCGAGGCCCGCCTTGCGGCAGTTGCTGAGGAACGCAGGGCTCAGCCCCATGACCGTCGCCTCCGTTTCCTCGGCCAGGCGCCATTGCTCGTCGGCGTCGGGGAAGTTCGGGTTGCCGTCGAGCAGCACGATCGACGCACCGACGAGCAGCGTCGAAACGAGCGCGTTCCACATCATCCATGCCGTCGTGGTGAACCACATCAGCCGATCGGACGGGCCGAGATCCCACGACAACGCATGGTTCTTGAGGTGCTCGACGAGGATTCCGCCGTGGCCGTGGGTGATCGCTTTCGGCAGCCCCGTCGTACCCGACGAGAACAGCACGTAGAGCGGATGATCGAAGCCGACCTGTTCGAACTGCAGCGGACCGTGCTCGGCGGTCAGGGTGTCCCAGTCCACCGCGCCATCAAGCGAGCCGGGACCGTACGGAACATGGACGAGGTGCTCGACCGTCGGCAGAGCGGCCCGAATGTTTGCCACCTCGCGACGGCGATCGATGTGCTTGTCGCCGTAGGTGTAGCCGCTCACGGCCAGCAAAACCTTGGGCTCGATCTGCGAGAAGCGGTCGATCACGCTGCGTTCACCGAACTCGGCTGCGCACGACGCCCACACCGCTCCAAGGCTGACGCAGGCCAAGAACGCGGCGAGCGTCTCGGGAATGTTCGGCAGGTAACCGGCGACGCGATCGCCACTGACGACGCCGAGGCGTTGCAGCCCGGCGCGCACCCGCGCGACCTGTTCGGACAGCTCGCCGAACGTCGACGTCTGCGGCCCGCGAGTCTGCGAGCGAGCCACGACCGCCACGCTGTCATCGGGGAAGCCGCGGCCGACGATGTGCTCGGCGTAGTTCAGTCGCGCCCCGGGAAACCATGTCGCACCCGGCATCGTCCGCTGCACCAGCACCGTGCTCGGCGGCGCTGACGCGCGGATGTCGAAGTACTCCCACACCGATTCCCAGAACGCTTCGATCTCCGTTGTCGACCACACCCACAGCTCGTGGTAGTCGGCGAAGTGAAGTTGCCGGTGGACGGCAAGCCAGCGCGTGTACTGCGCCATACGCGTTCCGGTGGTGTCGGCAGGCGGCGACCACAGCAGCGCACCGGCCAGCACGGCGTTGCCGCCATCGTGCATGCCCGCATCCCCCGTCGTCACCATGGTCGGCACACTACGAGCCCGTCGAGCGGCCGGCGCATCCAGCTCACTGGCAGACTGTTCGCGTGGAGTTCGTCATTGCCCGCAACCCCGATACCGGCTCGTCGTTGCCGTTCCTGGTGCGGCTGCCACTCGGTGCCGACGGGGTCGCGCTCAAGGTGCGCGACACGTGGCCGCGCACGGCGAAGGTGTACTGCCATCGCGCCGACGAATGGCCTGACGATCTCGACATCATCGAGCGGGTGGCGGTTCGTTCGTGCGTGCGCCGCGGCGCGGCGATCGACCTCGTTCTCGAACGCGGCCGGGAGAACCGCTCGCAGTTCGTGTTCACGTATGCACGCGGTCGCGAGGTCATCTTCTGGCAGAGTGCGCGCACAGCCAAGCAGGCCCGGCCAGCGGTCTCGGTGCCCACCGCTCGCGCCGCGGGCCAGGTGTTGGAGATCTTCGTCGACAGCCACGAGCAGTACCCGTGGACCTTCGCCAAGCAGCAGGCTGTCACCGCGCGTCGAGCCCTACCAACC
>JAYURF010000321.1:0-4526 GCA_043756365.1 Acidimicrobiales bacterium | reverse complement strand
CGACGAGAAACGGCGCGATCGCATCGTCGAAGCGATTCGAGTCGATCTGGCCGGTGATGAACTCATCGGACTTGCCGACGAGGGCGATCTGCAGGACCAGGAGCAGGGCCGCTGCCGCAAAGCCGATGCCCTGCAGAATCACCAACGACTTGGTGATCCCGCCGATCGGTTTCGTGGGCCCGGTTGGGCCGTCGAAGCCGCCGTAGGCCACGTAGCCGGGCGGCGGCGACATGTTCGGCGGCGGTGGCGGCGGTGGAGGCGGGAAGCCAGTCATGGGGGCGAACCCTAATGGGCTCGACCAGTGGAGTGAACGAATGCTGGCCGAGGTGGTGCCCGGCTGCTCGCGTCAGCTGATCTTCAGACTGGGGCTGAAGATCTTGCGTGGCTTGAGTTCGACTGCGATGCGGTGGGCGATGTCGTGGAACATCCTCGCCGCCTCGCTATCGGGCTGCACCGCGGTGATCGGGCGTCCGGTGTCGCCGCCCTCGCGCAGCGCCGGCAGCAGCGGCAGTTTGCCGAGCAGCGGGACGCCCAGTTCCTCGGCGAGGATGGCCCCACCGCCGGATCCGAAGATCTCGTAGCGTTTGCCGTCGTCACCGGTGAACCAGCTCATGTTCTCGATGATCCCCTTCACGGGGAGGTTCACCTTGGCAGCCATCGCCGCCGACAGGCTGGCCACCTTCTGCGCCGCCGGCTGCGGGGTGGTCACCACGTACACCTCGCCGCGAGGCAGGTACTGGCTGAGCGACAGGGCGATGTCACCGGTGCCGGGCGGCATGTCGATCAGCAGGAAATCGGGTTCGTCCCAGAACACGTCGGTGAGGAACTGCTCGAGCGCCTTGTGCAGCATCGGGCCGCGCCAGATCACTGCCTGACCTTCCGGCACGAAGTAGCCGATGGAGATGCAGCGCACGCCGTACGCCTCGGGCGGCACGAGCATCTGGTCGATCACCACGGGCTCGCGGTCGGTGCCGAGCATGCGTGGCACCGAGTAGCCGTAGATGTCGGCGTCGACCACTCCGACCGAATATCCCTGCGCAGCGAGCGCGACGGCCAAGTTGACGGTCACGCTGCTCTTGCCGACCCCGCCTTTGCCCGAAGCGATCATCAGCGGACGGGTCTTCGAGCCGGTCTCGCCGAAGGGTGATTTGCGGCCTTCGGCGTGGCCGTGGGCCTGACCCTGACCGGCGGTCGAGCCGGGGTCGCCGTGCAGCATGATCCGCACTGCTTCGCGTTCTTTGTCGGTCATCACCGTGAAATCGAGCGACACTGCGCTCACCCCTGGCAGCGGCATCACGGCCCCGCTGACCCGGTTTTGGATCTCGTTGCGCAGCGGGCAGCCGGCGACGGTGAGGGCGATTTGCACCGCCACACGGCCGTCCGGGTCGATCGTGACGCCACGGACCATGCCGAGATCGACGATCGATCGGCGTAGTTCCGGATCTTCGACCGGGCGCAGCGCTTCGATGATCTCGTCGTTGGTGGCCATCGGTGAACTCCTAGTCGCAGGATGGGTCCAATGGTGGGTCCAAGGGTGGGGGTCGCCTGCACAGGTAGAATACCGGCCGTGGATCGCAACAAACCCAGCGCCGTGGTGCTCGTGCCTCCGAGCGCCGAGCGCGACCGCGATCATGGGGCGTTCACCGCAACGGTTTCGGCTATCACCAACGCGTTCGGCGATCCCACCCGACGGGGCATCTATCTGTTCGCCCGGTCCGCCGAGCACGGTGTGACCGCAGCACAGGTCGCCAACGAGTTCGGGCTGCATCCCAACGTCGCCCGCCACCACCTTGACCGGTTGGCCGCCGGCGGATACCTCGAAGTTGCCGTCGAGCGAGCCGAGGGGTCCGGTGCAGGCCGCCCGTCGAAACACTACCGCTCGGCATCGGACACGCTGCCCGATGTGCCGGTACGTAGCGACGACCTGGTGCTCACGCTCCTCGGCCGTGCGCTGTCGTTGATCCCCCAGGCGCAGGCCGAGGAGATGGCCGAACAGGTGGGCCGCGAGTACGGGACAACCATGGCCGCTGGGCTCACCGGCAGCGACTTCACCGTCGGTCAGCGTTCGCTGCGTTCGGCGCTGCAATCGGTTGCCGATGCGCTCACCGCACACGGATTTGCGGCGCACACCGATCAGCGCAACAACCAGCTGCGGATCATCAACAACCACTGCCCCTTCGGTGATGTGGCGATCGAGAACCCCGTCATCTGCGCCGTCGACAGGGGCATGGTCAAGGGGATGCTCACGGCTCTGTACGGCGATGCTGAACCGCTGCAGCAGGAGTCGCTTCCCATGGGCGACACCTTCTGCGCCACAGCCATCTGAGCCTCGATCAGGCGATGACCGTGAACGATGCGCTAATGGCGTGCCGGTAGCCTCGGCGCCATGACGGCGACAACGCGATCGCAGCCGGTTCGGGTGGTGCGAGCCGTGGCGCGCACCGCTGTTCGCGCGGGTGCCTACGGAACGGCTTCGGCCCGTGGGCTGCCGGACTTCTTGTTGATCGGTACGAAGCGCGGTGGGACCACATCGTTGTACCGCCAGCTCGAGATGCATCCTGCATACGTACCGCTGTTCCCCTCCGCTGCGCGCCTGCCGATGCGCGAGAACATGAAGGGGGTGCACTTCTTCGACACCAACTTCCATCGGGGCCGACGTTGGTACCGATCGCACTTCCAGACCGTGCGGTCACGTGACGCTCACCATAAACGCCACGGCGCGTCGTTCACCGGTGATGCCAGCCCGTACTATCTTTTCCATCCGCTGGCTGCGCAGCGTGCGGCCACAGTCGTCCCGGACGCGAAGCTCGTGGTGCTCTTGCGCGACCCGGTCGAACGAACCATTTCCCACTGGGCCGAGCAGACGCGGAACGGAACCGAGACCCTCACGCTCGTCGATGCGCTCGACCGCGAGCGCGAGCGCCTCGGCGACTCGGCGCAGCTATTGCTCGACGGAACGATCAAGCGAAACTTCGCCCACGAACAGCAGAGCTACGCCGGCCAGAGCCAGTATGCACAATCACTCCGCCGTTGGCTCCAGCACTTCCCGCGCGAGAAGTTGTTGGTGCTCTTCAGCGAGGACTACTACGCGAATCCCGTTGCCGTCCTCGGTGAGGTCACCGACTTCCTTGGGCTCCCCCGACACCTCGACGTCGACGTCGGCGTACGCAACGCAGCGTCGCGGACCGGTCACCACGACGAGGTCCGCGAGCGTCTCGGCCAGCAGTTCGCCGACGATGCCGCAGCCGTGGCTGCGATCGTCGGGCGTCCCCCGCCGTGGGACTGGTTCCCCGGAGCACGAGAGCCGGCCGGGTGAACGCGCCCTGCGTGATCACGCCAGGCCGATCATGAGGGTCCTCCAACTCCACTGTGGCTACCGGGTCCCGGCGGGCGAGGATGCCGTGGTCGAGGCCGAGGCCGAGATGTTGCGAGCCCGCGGCCACGAGGTGTCGCAGTTGGTGGTCAAGAATCCGACAGGACAGGTGGCCGCCGTCAGCAACCTCGTTCTCAGCATGCACAATCCGTCGTCGATCCGCCTGGCTCGTGCCGCCGTCCGAGATTTCCGACCCGATGTCGCCCATGTCCACAACACGTGGTTCACGCTCGGGGCCTCGGTCGTGCCTGCGCTGGTCGAGGCCGGCGTCCCGGTGGTGATGACCATGCACAACTACCGGATGGGTTGCATCAGCGCAGATCTCTTCTGCGATCGAGTGGTCTGCACCCGATGTGTGGGCCGGAGCTCACTGGCCGGCGTGGTGCACCGCTGCTACCGCGGCTCGTTCACCCTCTCGGCCCTGGTCGCCGCGGAAACCGCCTTTCATGCGCGTCGCGGCACGCTCACCAAGGGTGTGTCCACGTTCATTGCTCCCAGCGCCTTCATGGGGGACCGGTTGATCGAGATGGGTCTGCCGCCGCAGAAGCTGGTGGTGAAGCCACATTTCATTCCCGACGGCGGTCCGCGATCTCAGCCGTGTACCAGTTCGCGGCGGGTTGTGTTTGTCGGTCGGCTAGCCCCCGGCAAGGGCGTGGAGTCCCTCCTTCGGTCCTGGGAGCGGCTCGGCGACACGGACCTTGAGCTCGTGCTGGTCGGCGACGGACCTCTGGCGTCGGAACTGCGCGAGTCTGCACCTCGGGGGGTCCAGTTCCTCGGGTGGACCTCCCGCTCCCAAGTCGGCGAGCTGATGCGAACCGCTCGAGCACTCGTGTTCCCGTCCGAGTGGTATGAACCTTTCGGCATGGTGTTACTGGAGGCCATGGCCGCCGGTCTTCCCATCGTGGTCAACGACGTCGCGGATGCCGTAGCGATCACGCAACCCGATCCGCGCCTGATCGGTTCTGTGGGCGACGATGCGTCGATGGTCCGATGCCTCGAATCGGTGAGCGACGACGGGCTGATCGCTGCCGAGAGCGCCAAGATGCGGCACCGGTACGAGACGGAGTTCACCCCCGAATCGAACGCTCCGCTGCTCGAGGAGATCTATCGCAACGCGATCGAGCTGAATCGATGAGCGGCTATGTCCGGGTCC
>JAYURF010000320.1:0-1676 GCA_043756365.1 Acidimicrobiales bacterium | reverse complement strand
CCCTGGGCCCGTCCCATCGACCCCTCCCCGTGTACACAGAGCAGCGGTTTCTGACGATCACCAGGGAACAATGGCGAACGATAGTGATACAACAAAAGGAGCCCCTGAACTGGTACTTTACCAGGTCATGGGCTTGGAGGCGACGATGGGAATCGAACCCATGTACAGGGCTTTGCAGGCCCTTGCCTGAACCACTCGGCCACGTCGCCGTTCGTTTCGGTTACCCGGACGGCGGGCGCAACGTTACCGCTCGGCGGGTCATTTTCGCTTGGCGCGACCATTGGGCGGCATCCGCCTGCGATCGTCACGGGCCGACATGGCAACCTGCGGCGGTGATCTCCCGACGCCATTTCATCATCTCGCTTGCCGCCGTTTCGACCGGCGCATGCTCGGACAACTCGCTATCGAGCACCCCGGCAGGGACAGATCCAACCGGCTCCGCTGACGGCGAGGCGACGCTCGCTTCACCGGACGCATCGTCGCCAGAGGCACCTTCGACGGAGGCACCTTCGACGGAGGCACCTTCTGCGGTTCCCACCACGCCGGTCACCACGGCGCCCGCCACGACCTCGACCACCGTCGACATGGCCGGGCAAGCCACGGCGTACAGCGAGGCCGGACCAAACTCCGTGGGTGTCACCACGCTGGCACTGCCCACCGGCAACCTCGTTGAGGTGTGGTATCCGGCGTCGCCGGGATCAGTCGGAGCAACCGACACCGTGAGCTACGACATGCGCGACTTCACGCCGCCAGCGGTCCGTGACCTTCTCACCGGCGATGTCTCAGCCGTGTACTCGTTCCCGGGAGCTCGCGATGTGGCAGCCGCCGATGGTCCGTTTCCGGTGGTGTTGTTCAGTCACGGATTCGCCGGACTCCGGTTGCAGAGCTCGTTCCTCACCTCGCACCTGGCCAGTTGGGGCTTCATTGTCGCCGCACCCGACCATCCATCGCGTGACCTCACCAGCGTGCTTTCGGCCACCGCGTCCGGCGACCAACGAGGCGCCGTCACCGACCTGCTCGGCTCGCTCGACCTGCTCACTGCTGCACACACCGAGCCCGCAAACCTGCTCGAAGGTAGGATCGACGACGCCGGCGTTGTCGCGGTGGGCCACTCGGCCGGTGGCTCGACAATCCTCGGCGCGGCGCTCGATCCGCGAGTACTCGGCTACGTCTCGATGGCATCGGGCATCAACCTTGGCCCCAGCGCCGCAGCACCAGAAGCTGAAACCACGGCCGACACCGCCGCCGTCGAGTCCACCGCTCCGACCACCACTTTTGCGCCCCTGCCCGGCACCACAGTCGGCACGTTGCCCGGGAAGCCATCGCTGTTCATCGCCGGTGCGATCGATGGAATCATTTCCGCCGAGACACGGGCCCGCCCGTCGTTCGCCGCGGTCCCCGAACCCAGCCGACTGTGGATCATCGACGGGGCCGGACACAACGGCTTCGACGATTTCTGCACCTTCGGCAACGGCACCGGGATCATCGGCGTGGCGGAGGCGTCCGGCCTCGGCGCGTTCCTCGACTCCCAACCGCGCCTGCGCGCACTCGGCGAGGACGGATGCGTCGAGCCCGCCGTACCCGTCGATGTGACGTTCCCGATCATTCGCCATGCCGTCACGGCCTGGATCAGGCACACCGTGGGCATCGATGCCGAACCGGTCGGCCTCGGTCCG
>JAYURF010000319.1:0-4531 GCA_043756365.1 Acidimicrobiales bacterium | reverse complement strand
CGGCGCTGGTTCAGCAACCGACGAACCGGGCGCCACGGTGGATGGCGGCCCCGCCGCCAACGACTCCACCGTCGACGGTGGGACCGGTGCGACGGGTGGGGCCGGATCTGGCACAGGCGCAAGGTTCTCCGTTTGGGTGGCCGCCTGGGTGCCGGCACCTGCCGCGACAGTGCCACCCGGCAGCGCAATCGTCGTCGTTGTTGCTGCCGTCGTTGTCGTTGTCGTCGTTGCTGTCGTCGTTGTCACTGCATCGGTTGACGCAGGTGCGGTGTCAAGGGGAACACCGACGGAGGAGCCCGTTGTGCCATCGACAGTCGCGTCGATGGCGCCCGGGGCCGGTTCGGTTCCATCGTCATCGCCAAGCACGAAGCGTGCCTTCTCCAGACCGTTGGGCACGAACAGTTCCACCGTGTAGTCACCCTCGATGAGCCGACGAAACTCGAAATCCCCATCGGCATCGGTGATCGTGAACGTCACCGCTTCGTCGAAGCGCTTCAACACCACCGGGACACCAGCAACGCCAGCTTCCCCGGCGGTGAGCACACCATCGAGGTCGTCGTCGATCCAGACGGTGTCGGCGATCGACAACATCTGCGTCAGGCCGAATGATGCAGCCGGCCACCCCGTCACCGCGGGGGCTTGCCGGGCAGTCGCCGGAGCGGGGCCGACTTCGATCGCGGCCGAGCGAACCGGCCCTGACGGGATCTGGATTCCGTGATCGCTGACCACGCCCGGCTGCGGAGCAAACGCATCGGCGGGCAACGAGATGTCGGCCAGGTCACTGGCAACCGCTTCGGCCGGCTCGAACGGACCCTGGTCGCTCCCGTTCACGCCGGTCGAGCTCATGAACCCGGGTGGCGGATACACCTCGACGACATAGCGGCCAGGGCGCAGACCGGTGAAGTCGTACCGGCCGCCTTCGACAGTGACCGTGGTGTCGATCGGTGGACCATCGGGCCAATCATCTCCGTTCAGCTCAGCAAACAACGCAGCCCGCACCCCGACGATCGGCGGCTCCTCCGAACCGAGGATGCCGTTGTTGTCGGCGTCGTCGAAGACGATGTCGGTGAAGCCGAACGTCGACGAATAGGCGACGTCGACGTCATGACGAACGAAACCTGCGCGCAGATCGACCGCAATCACGCCCCCCGCAGCCACACCAGCACCAGCACCGGCACCCGGCGGTTGAAGGTACAACGAGCGGTCACCGGTGGCTACGGACGCCACGGTGGTGGGGAAGATGATCGTGGCCACCGTGCCCTGGCGGAGCTGGGTGATTCCCGACGCCACCCCGTCACCAGGCTCGACCTGAGGATCGCTGGTGAAACGGTAGCGCCCTCCGGCATCGGTCTGGACAGTCACACGTTGGTCGCCGATCGCCAGCGTGACGGCGACTCCAGCGATCCCTGGCTCAAGGGGATTCCGTCTGCCGTTGCCGTCCGTGTCGAGCCAGACCGTGTCGCCGATCTCCACCGGGCGAACGGCACCCTGCCCGCCGGGGGTTTCAGTTTCGGTGACCGCCATGCGCACCGCGTCACCCGCCGCCGCAATCTGAATGAGCCCACCGTTGTCGATACCGAGGGGCGCATCGGTGAGTGCGGCCGGAAGGTTGCGCACCTCCACCCGGCACGGGCTGCCAACGAGTGCATCGAATCGGTAGTGCCCGCCGCCGACGTCGGTTGCTGTGACCGGGGCCGCCTCGACGACGACAACCGACTGCGGTGCGTCGCCATCCACCAGAGTCGTGTCCGCGCCGGGCACGGCGGCGTCGGCAGTGTCGGAGGATGGGGTGCTCGATGCCCAGGCCCGCTCTTCGGCGACTTCTGCCAACTGGCTCGCCGCGAGGCGATCCACGATCGCAGCGTCGCGTCGCCGATCGGAATCCGATTGGCGGCTCGCGCCGTTGGACTTCCGGGAGTCGATGTCGTCACGGCGCACGGTGGCTTCGGCCACGGCCGCTGTCACGGACGCGCGGAGCGAGGACCTGGCAGCACTCGCCGCGTCGATGGCAGCCGGACGGCGATCGACCAGATCGACGCTGGCGACGCACACGGCCACCACGTCGAGGCCGCCGACGGCCACCTCCACCGCGGCCACCTCGCTGACGAGCGGTGCGGTAGGTGCGGTCGTCTGAGTCGTCGGCGACAATCCACCGGCTTGCGAAGTCGGGCCAGCGAGATCCAACGCTCCATCCCCGTCATGGTCGACAAAAATGAACACATCGATTGATCCCGCCAGACCTCGTTCGGGTGGCGGTGCGGCCGTGATCGATGGGGCCGCCGCCACGAGAACGCCAGCGATCGCAACCAACCCCAGCACGCGCAGGGCCCCGCTGCGCTGCCGCGAGGTTGCGGCCACCTCGACGGCTGCCACCACTGGGCGACGCCGACCTTTCCTCCCGGTGCCAGACGCCAACCCGGCACCCGGCCCAGCACCCGCCGAGCGGGGCGAGGTGTCGGCCCCGGCTGCGTTCGGGCGGTTGAGCACCACGCAGTAGGTGTACAGCGCGTCGGCCGACGGCCGAGACATCCCCCCGAACTCCACGCCGCATTCGACGCCACCGCCCTCGTGGCGCACGCTGCGCACCACCGCCCTGGCTTCCACGCGCACCGGCAGCGCTCCACCGGAGGGCACATCGAGCACCAACTCGACCACGTCGTTCAACCTGCACGGGGCCGCCTCGTCGAAGTGCACCACCGCCCCGAGCGGAGACACGTTCGCCAGTTGCGCCGCACGTCCATCGACCACGGCTCGCAACGATTCGCCGCGGTCACGGTGCCTGGCGAGCAACGGGCCCGCCACGAGCGCTCGCTCGGCATCGAGCGCGACAGCGATGACCCACAGGCACATCGCCAACAGGCCGGCACGTTCGATCGGCTCCAACTCAGCCAGGATCTGCACCCAGCGGTCGGCCGCAGTCAGCCCGGCGACCACGGCAACACTCACCACTGCGAGGACCAGCATTCGGTTGCTGAGCGCGCTCCCGACGCCGTTGCGCCGACTGGATCGCGGCGCACCACCCACGACGCTGCGACCAGCACCGCACAACGCTGCACACGCAGGGCCCATGGTGCGCACCGACCACCGGGCTCGCGCCCCAACCGTCAAGGTGGCGCCACTGAGCCGCTTCATCGCCAGAGACTGCAACACCATCCACGGCAACCAGATCGCAGCCAACCCCACCCACGTCGGCCGAATCGGGGCAGCACCGACAACGAACGACACCACCAGCACAGCAACGAACGCGGCGCGGCGGATCCCGGCTAGTGGACGTTGCATCCACGCCAGGTACGCGGCGCGGTCCGACAGGCGCAAACCGGCTCGCCACAGCGGGTTTGCCGCGGACACGAGCACGCCCAGCGCTGCGGCGCTGCGCCGCCGGCGATCGGTGAGCATCGCCCGTTCGCTCCCGATCGGGGCGGCGATCACGACCGGCTGGCGCGGGGCCACGATCTGGTTCCCACGTGACCTGGCGATGATCGACCAATGCAGTTCTGCAGTCCGCCGCGCTCGCCGCGAGCGACGGCGGCCCGTCGCTACGTCATCGAGCGCCGAGCGCCTGAGCACGCCACCCGAGCCGCAGAAAACACCGGCCCCAGCTGCGCCGATCGCGGGGTGCAACACCTCGCGCTCGAACTCGAGCTCGTTGCGGCCACGACGGTCATGTTCTGCCGAGTCCACGCTCTCGGCGACCAGTCGGGTTTGCACGACCGCCACCGAAGGGTCGATGAAGTGGTGCCACACGTCGCCGGCAAAGCCGGGGAGGGGGACGTCTCCGGCGTCGAACACCGCGATCAGCGGTGCGGACCCATGGTCACGGGCGATGTCGAGCGCGGCCGAGTCATACCGATCGGCCTCGACCACCTCGACCCTCGTGGTGGACAGCGCCGCGGCAGCCGCCGCGTACTGCACCGAGGCCACGACGGTGACCGATCGAACGCCGTACATGAACCGGACGCCGGCGAGCGTCGCGTGCAGGTGCCCAATCGGCTGCGCATCGAACCGTACGACCACGTCGATCGCCGCGGCGATCGCGGTAGTGACCGGGGCCTCGCCATCACCCGCCGGGTCGGTCACCGCGACCGCTGTCGTGACCACCGACGCAGCCGCGACCACCACGGGTGAGCCCGGTCGCGCACCAAAGATCGCAACCCGCGACGTCACCGAGGTCAGATCATCGTCATCGCCATCCTCGATGTCATCGTCATCGTCGGCGTCGGCCTCGGCGTCATCGCCGGCGTCATCGCCGTCGCCAAGGTCGAGGTCGTCGAGGTCGTCAAGGTCGAGGTCGTCCGGGTCGAGTGGGGTCGCGGCATCGAGCGAGGCGGTGAGTGGGATCGGCAACGCGGCGAAGCGGCCGGTTCGGGTCACCGGCATCTCGATCGTGACGTCGGGCTCGATCCGCTGGGCGACTCGCTCCGGCTTACGCAACGCACCGAGGAGGAGCACCGTGCCCGCCACTCCCACCGCCTCGACCACCAACGCCGAAATCGCCAGACCGGCCGGTACCCCCGTCAACGTCCACCCGGCG
>JAYURF010000318.1:0-4536 GCA_043756365.1 Acidimicrobiales bacterium | reverse complement strand
CCGTGGCGTCGGACGCCTTCGCCGAGTTCGCCGCCGATCCCGAGGTGCGTGGCATCGTCGCCCGCTGCCACGATGATCTGACCGCGTATCAGAACCGGCGCTACGCCGACCGCTACCTCACCCGCGTGCGGCGCTGCTTCGACGTAGAACAGGCCGCGGGCGGCGACGGTTCGTTCACCCGCACCGTCGCCCACCAGTTGCACCGGGTGATGGCGTACAAGGATGAATACGAAGTGGCCCGACTCGCACTCGATGGCCGCGACCGCCTGGAGCGCGCGCTCGGCTCACCCGTCGACTCCGTCACCTATCACCTCCACCCGCCGGCGTTGCGGGCGATGGGCATGCGCCGCAAGCTCCGCCTGCGGCGCAGCGCGGGGCCGTCGTTTCGAGTGTTGCGGGCGATGAAGCGAGTGCGCGGCACCGCACTTGACCCGTTTGGCCGGGCGGCGATGCGCCGTGCCGAGCGCGCGCTCGCAGCCGACTACGCCGAACTCGTCGACGACCTCACCGGCTCGCTCACCGCAGCCAACACGCCCGCCGCAGCGCGCATCGTCGGCCTGGTCGAGATGGTCCGCGGCTACGAAGCGGTGAAGGAGCGCAACCTCGCTGCCTACCACGCAGCATTGGCTGAGGCCCGCCGCTGACCTGGCCTCGCTGAGTTGGTCACCCACAAGATCTGGGCAGGAATCCTTTCGGAATCCGAGAAGAATCCTGCCCAGATCTTTGGAGAGCGGAGATCAGGTGGTGGCGATGGCTTGGAGGATGTCGGCTCTGGCGGCACGGCGGGCGGGGAGCCAGGCGGCGACAACGGCGACGACCATCGCCAGGACGACGAAGATGGCGATGCTCACCCCGGACACGCTGAACGTGTTCAAGCCCTCGTCCTCGAGTGCTTTGACGACGATCCACCCCAGCGCCAGACCGAGGCCGGTGCCCATCATCGCGCCAATCAGCGCGGTGATCACGGCCTCCCAGCGGATGCTGGAACGCACCTGTTTGCGAGTCATCCCGATCGCCCGCACGAGGCCGAGCTCGCGGCGGCGTTCGTAGACCGATAACAGCAACGTGATGACGATGCCGAGCACCGCGATGAACACCGACATCAGTAAGAGGGCGTAGATGAAGTTGAGGAACCCGTCGATTTGCTCGCTCTGGTCGTCGATGAACTCCTCGCGGGTCTGTACCTCGCTCGTTGGGTATGCATCGGTCACGGTGCGGATCGCTGCTTTTGCCTCCTCGGTCGTGGTGCCGGTTGCGCTCTGTACCAGCACTTGTACGTCGAAGATGTCGGTTCGTTGCCCTGCGAACAGCTCGCGCGAGACGATGATGTTGCCGAACTCGGCGGAGTCGAACAGCCCGGCAACAGTCAGGGTGACCGTGGCACCGTCGAGCAGCACCGCGTCGACGGTGTCGCCGAGCACCAGGCCGTCGCGGGCGGCCTTGTCGTTCGACAAAAGGATCCCCGTCTCGTCCAATTCGGCCCAGCCGCCCTCGATGAACGGCAGCTCGAACAGTGCGGCAGCCTGCTCGGGGTTGGTGGCGAGCACGCTCTTGTCGGCGGGCTGACCGTCCTCGACGAGCTTGAGCAGGTTGACCCCGATGCCCACTGCACCATCGACCTCTGGCAACTCGTTGAGCTGATCGACGAGCGCGGTGGGTAGGCCGCCGAGGCCCTGGGCGTCGGGTGTGCTGACCGCGAAATCACCGGTGAACTGCTCACCGATCGATTGCCGGATCGAGCTCTTCACCGATGCGCCGAGGGCGCTGACCCCAACGAGGAGTGCGAGACCGATGCCGAGTGCTCCCGCAGTGAGCGCGGTGCGCTTCGGGCTCGTTGCCGCATTTCGGCCGGCGATCGCACCGGTCACGCCGCGCAGCTTGCCGAGTGGCTTGGTCATCAACTTGGCGACGGGGGCGGCGAACAGCGGGCCGAGCACGACGAGCGCCACGAACAGCCCGACGATGCCGGGCGCGAGCCAGATCGGGTTGCCGGACAGGCCGATGCCGGTGCCAATCGCGGCAATCACGATGAACACGATGCCGACGATCAGTCGGGTGCGGCTGACTCCGGATCGGTCGACCGAGACATCGCGCATCGCCGCGAGTGGTGGCACCCGTCCCGACCGGATCGCCGGGACCACGGCACACACGAGCGTGACCAACATCCCGACCACGAGCGAGACCGCGAACACCGACGGCTCCACCACAAGTGAGGTGTCGGTCGGGCCGAACCCGGTGGCGCGCAGCACGCTGAGTATGACGGTAGCCAGCAGCACCCCGCCAACAAAGCCGAGCACGCCGCCGAGCACGCCGACGGCGAGCGCTTCGACGAACAGCACCCGCGTCACCTGGCGCCTACTGGCACCGACTGCGCGTAGGAGCGCGTTCTCCTTCTGGCGTTGGGCGGCACTGATGCTGAACACGTTGAAGATGATGAAGCTGCCGACGAACAGCGAGATGGCCGCGAATATCGTCAGGAAGATCGTGAAGAAGTTGAGCCCTTCCGCGACTGCGCTCTGGTTCTCGGCCGTGATCTGAGCCCCCGTCAACGCCTCGATGTCCTGGCCGCTGTAGCGCTCATCGATCTGCGCGGCGAGCGCCTCTTCGGTCACCCGGCCATCGCCGACCACGATGACCGAATCGACCAGACCGGGCTGGCCGATCACGAACTCCTGCGCGGTCGCGAGATCGAACAGCGCCCAGGTGACTGCGCCCGAGGTATCCGACGCTCCGAAGGTGGCAATACCGACCACCACGAACTCGCGGGCACCGGCCCGCGCCGTGACGGTGACGGTCTCGCCGAGCTCGATGTCGCCCTGCTTGGCCGACAGCTTGTCGATGACCACCTCGGTGCCCCCGGTGGCAGCCCGACCCTCGGCCAATGCCCACGGGGAGCTGACCGAGTCGATGTACACGCCGCCGAACTTCGGTGGACCGTCGATACCGATCAGTTTGCCCTCAGCGTTGGCCACGCGAGCGAACGCCTGGATGTCGCCGACGGCTTCCTGCACACCGGGTATCGCGGCGATCTCGTCGATCAGGGAATCGGGAAGGCGGTCGCGGCTCTCGGCACCGAAATCACCCTCGATCACGTTGGCCGAACGCACGAACGCATCCGTGCTCGCGTAGGCGTTGGCGAACACGCGGTCCAAGCTGGCGCGGATGGTGTCGCTGAACATTAGGACGCCGCTGAGAAAGGCGCAGCCGGCGATCACCGCAAGCGATGTCAGGAACAGGCGGCCCTTGCGGGCCAGGGTGCTCTTCAATGCGATCTTGAACATGCCGTTACTCCCCGAAGCGCTTCATGCGGTCGAGCACGCGGTCGGCGGTGGGGTCGGCCATCTCGTCGACGATCCGACCATCGGCGAGGAACACCACCCGGTCGGCGTATCCGGCGGCGATGGGATCGTGGGTGACCATCACGATCGTCTGGCCGAACTCACGTACCGCGAGGCGCATGAACTCCAAGATCTCGGCGCCGGTGCGGCTGTCGAGGTTGCCTGTGGGCTCGTCGGCGAAGATGATCGTCGGCTGGCTGGCCATGGCCCTGGCCACAGCCACGCGCTGCTGCTGACCCCCGGATAGCTCGCTGGGACGGTGCTTGAGCCGGTCGCGCAAGCCCACCGTATCGATCACCCGGTCGATCCACTGCGGGTCGCCCTTCTGGCCGCCGAGTAGCAGCGGGAGGGTGATGTTCTCGGCCGCGGTGAGCGTCGGGACCAGGTTGTAGGCCTGGAAGATGAACCCGATCGCGGTCCGGCGCAGCTCGGTCAGCTGATTGTCGTTCAGCGAGGCAAGGTCGGCATCGCCGACGAACACGGTGCCACTGGTGAGCGAATCGAGGCCGGCGAGGCAGTGCATCAGCGTGCTCTTTCCCGAACCCGATGGACCCATGATCGCGGTGAATCGGCTGGCTTCGAACGAAATGCTGACCCCGTCAAGGGCGCGGACCTCGGTGTCGTTCGAGCCGCTGGTACCGAATACCTTCACGGCGTCGATCGCGCCGGCGGCAGGGGCTCCCGTGAGGGTTCCGGTGCCGGATGGGCCCTGTGTGGATACGCCGGTCAGGGGAAGTACGCCGGGCGAGGGGAGATTCGTCATGGGTTCCGTTGTACTGCGTTGGAGCCGCGACAACGTCCGCTGGCGGGCGGATCGTCATCACCCGAAAGGATGATCTCCCGGCATCACGAGGCCAGATTCGTAGGCCACGACGACCACCTGGACTCGGTCGCGTAGGTCGAGTTTGGCCAGGATGCGGCCGACGTGGGTCTTGATCGTCGCCTCGCCGAGGTACAACGCCACTGCGATCTCGGCGTTGGACATGCCCCGCGCCACCAACCGCAACACCTCGAGCTCGCGCTCGGTCAGCTCGGCCAGGCCCGGGGCCGCGGCCGCCGGGTCGATCGCCGGGCGACGGGCGATGTCGGTGATCAGCATTCTCGTGACCGACGGGGCCAACAGAGAGTCGCCGCGTTCGATCACCCGGATCGCCTCGATCAGTTGCTCGGCGGGGGCGTCCTTGAGCAGGAACCCGCT
>JAYURF010000317.1:0-4541 GCA_043756365.1 Acidimicrobiales bacterium | reverse complement strand
CTCGTCAAGGTCCATGCAGCACGCCCTTCCTGGTGGTTGAGTATGGCCCGCCGGACGGGGACGTCTCCCATCTACAGCACGACCGAACCGTACCCCCCTATCTGGGTCTTCAGCCAGGTAGCGGGGTCGGGGCGAGCGACAGGCAACGGTGTAGGTTGCTGCGCGACGCACGTCGAAGGGACAGACAATGGACGCCCGGAACTCCACCTCGGTCACCGACCAGTTCCTGCTGACAGACAGAGTGGCCCTGGTCACGGGTGGCTCACGGGGACTCGGCCGCGAGATGGTGCTGGCGTTCGCCGCGGCGGGGGCACACGTGGTGATTGCCAGCCGCAAGCTCGACAACTGCCAGGCCGTGGCCGACGAGGTCATCTCGACCACCGATCGGCACGCACTCCCCTATGCCTGCCATGTCGGTGACTGGGGCCAACTCGACGGCCTTGTCAATGCCGCCTACGAACGCTTCGGGCGAATCGATGTACTGGTCAACAACGCCGGGATGTCGCCGTTGTATGGCGCGTTGGCCGATCACACCGAAGCGCTGTACGACAAGGTGTTCGACGTCAACTTGAAGGGTCCGTTCCGGCTGATGGCGAACGTGGGCACGCGAATGGCCGCCGGCAGCGGCGGTTCGATCATCAACATCAGCAGTGGCGGCGCCGTGCGCCCGAACGCGACGATCATCCCGTACTCGGCGGCGAAGGCCGGACTGAACGCGATGACCGTCGGCTTCGCCCACGCGTTCGGGCCCACTGTGCGGGTCAATTGCATCCAGGCCGGGCCGTTCCTCACGGACATCAGCAAGGCTTGGAACCTCGCGGCAGTGAACGCCGAGCACAAGGCCCGCTTTGCAATGCAACGCCCGGGAGAACCCAACGAGATCGTCGGCGCCGCGCTGTACTTCGCCAGCGACGCGTCACGCTGGACCACCGGCGCAGTGCTCGCTGTCGACGGGGGGATGCCGTGAGCCCCGCTGGTGTCCCGCTGGTGCTGATCGAGCGGCACGATTCCGTTGCGGTCCTTCGGCTGAACCGCCCCGACAAGCGCAATGCTGTCAACGGCCACATGGCCACCGCCATCGTCGACGCGATTGCGGCTTGCCAGGGCGCACGGGTGATCGTCGTCACCGGTGAGGGCCCAGCGTTCTGCGCCGGGCTCGATCTGCGCGACCTGGGTGTTGATCGCCTTTCCGAGCTGGCCCCGTTCATCGGTGCACTTGCGGCATCGACCGTGCCCACGATCGCCGCCGTCAACGGGCCCGCGGTAACCGGCGGTTTCGAGATGGCGCTGGCGTGCGACTTCATGGTCGCCTCCACCGCAGCGGTGTTCGCCGACACGCACCTGCGCGTCGGCGTGTACCCGGGACCGGTGTTGGTCGACCTACCCCGCCGCGTCGGCATGGCCATGGCCCGGGAGATGTCGCTCACCGGGAACTTCGTCGATGCGGCCACCGCCCTGCGGATCGGCCTGGTCAACCACGTCGTCGAACCCGATCAACTGATGCCGTTCAGCATGGGTTTGGCCGCAGCGATTTCCGAACAGGATCCGGTGATGGTCGCCACGATGCGCCGCGACTGGGATGACACAGCGACCTTGCCTCGTGCCGAGGCGTACCGCCGCCATGCCGAGCACGCCCGCGTCGGCGGGTTCACCGCTGTCGGCAGCGACACGCTGCGCGCCAACATGGCCGCGGTCGTCGAGCGGGCCCACGACCGCGCCGCCAAACCGAACGGGGCCTGATCCCGCGCACAGGTCCTTGCTGCAGGCTGCTGTGATCAGTTGGCGAGCGCGCTGATCGCCTGCCGTTGTCCGGCATCGAGCCCCGCGAAGCTGGAGAACGCAGCGACGTTGCCGTGAAGCTGGGCTACGGAGCTGGCCCCGAACACGATGCTCGCCAGGTTCGGGTGCATGAACGCATAGGCGAACGCCACGTGCGAGGCAGGAATCCCCCATCGCTGCGCCATCTCGACCACCACCGGCGCGAGCTGCTTGCCACGGGCGATTGCCGGCGACTGATCGTCGTCGGCTCGGCCGACCGTGCCGGCCCCTTGGCCCGACCCGTGACCCGCCGCATACTTGCCCGTCAGCGTGCCGCCCGCCAGCACGAAGCTGGCGACGAGTCCGATCGGACCTCGTTCGAACGCGAGGCGCATTTCGGGGTTGTCGGGACCATCGTGGTCGACCAGGCTCGTGGCCATCTGCGCCGCGGCCGGCGGGGGCACACCAGTCGCCGCACATGCGTCGAGCGCCTCGTTGTGCTGAGCGGCCGACCACATCCCCGTCCCCCACGCGCGAGCCCGACCCGAGCTGATCAGGCCGCCGACCTGTTCGACGACAGTGCCAATCGCGAGCCCTTCGGGTGGACGGATCGCGTAGATCAAGTCGACGTGGTCGAGGCCCATCCGGGCCAGCGAACCGTCGAGCTCGGCCGCTGCGTCCTCGCGTGGCCAGTGCTCCCACCACAGCTTGTTGGCCACGACGACTTCGTCGCGAACCCAACCTGCAGCCCGGAACAGCTCACCGAACACCACCTCGGAGTACCCGGTCGGGACCGGGGCGGTGCCTGTCTCGTCGTTGTATCGGGCGTCGTCGAGGAAGTTGATCCCCGCGTCGCGGGCGGCACGCATCACCGCGAGGCCGTCGGCGCGTGAGATCCGCTCGAACGTACGCCACGAGCCGAGCGACATGACCGACACCTCCAGGCCGGATGCACCGAGCCGGCGATGGGGTAGCAACGTCACAACGTGGGCCTGATCACCCGTTCGAGGAACTCGATCACCGCGTCGTTGAACCGGTCGTTGCGGTCGCCGGCCACCATGTGCCCGGCACCGGCCACGTCGACGGTCTCGGCGTGGGGAATGAGCTCGCGCAACTCGGCGGCACCCTCCGGGCTGACCACATCACTGGCCCCACCACGCACGAGCAGCGTGGGCACCGTGACCTTTCGCGAGGCGTCGGCAAGCCGGTCGAAGGGGGTGAGCGGTCCGGCGGTGGGTTCGCCGGCGTCGTTCCCCCGGCCGATGCGGTTGAAGAACCTCGGGTCCCAGTGCCACACCCATTTGCCATCGTCGCGCTGGCGAACGTTTTTACGCAGCCCCGACAGGTCGCTCGGACGCTTCCGGTTGGGGAGGTAGGTCGCGACTGCGTCGGCGACCGCTTCGAGCGATTCGAAGCCCTCCACCCCGAGACCCATGAACTCGCGGATCCGGTTGACGCCGGTCGCTTCTATTCTCGGCGCAACATCGACGAGCACCAGTCCGCTGGCGATGGGGGTCGGTGATTCGCCGATGGCAGCCAACGACGAGATCCCGCCGAGCGACGCGCCGACCAGGACCGGTCGGGCGAACCGTGTTGCGACTGCCGCCACATCCCCGGAGAACCAGTCGAGGTCGTAGACACCGTCGGGCGACCAATCGCTGTCACCGTGGCCGCGCAGGTCGAAGCTCAGTGCGTGCCAACCACGGCTGGCCAGCGCATGCAATGCCCCGCCCCAGGCATGCCGGGTTTGTCCCCCACCGTGGAACAACAACACCGCCGGGTCGGCCGGATCGCCGGCCTCGTCAGCGGCAAGGGCGACCCCGCCCGACGCTTCGATCCGGAGCGCGGCCCGGGGCAGACTGTTCGACGTGTCACCCGGCCGGTTTTCGGGTCCGTCGTCGGCTGCGGTTTCGTTGCGGGGCTGCGTCACGGGTGGCCGATCTCGGGCGTTCAGGTGGGCGAGCAACAGGTTGCCAGCGGGCGCCTCGGAGGCCGACAGTACTCCCGCGGGTCGCTGGTCTCGCTGCCGAGCGAGCCTGGCACCGACGGTGATGCGACAATGCGCAAGTGACCAGCATCGCCTCGTTCAGCGTCGCCGAACTGTGCGGCCTCGCCCGCCACGGCGACCTCGTCGAAACAATCGGGATCGCCGCCGGACTTCCGGTGGTGCTGGTCGAGAACCCGTCGGACAGCCCCGTGGACGAAAACTCTGGCCCACACGCGAGCTGCATCGAGCTGCTGCGGTCCGAGATCGCGACGTTGCCGTGTGTACTGCTTGCGTTCCCGGGCGCCGATCCGGGTGTGACCTCACTCACCGACGTGCTGCCCGATCGCGAGCACCTCGACGCGGTGAATGCGACGGTTCTCGGCAATCCGATTGCAGCAACGGCGCTGGTCATGCTGCTGCGCGGAGGCGAGGCACGCTCGACCGGCGCGGGGCTCGTGGCCGAAAGCTTCGCCTACTCGACCCTGCAGGCCGGCACCGAGTTCCAGGCGTGGCGTCAGGCCACCCCGATTCGCACCCCGGCTGCGACGCCCGCCGGCGCGCCCGTACTGACGGAGCGCCGCGACGACACCCTCTTCATCACCTTTGATCGTCCAGGCCGTCACAACGCCTTCGATACCCCGACACGCGATGCCCTCATCGACGCGCTGCTGGTGGCGGTGGCCGACGACTCGTTGCGGGTGGTGCTGCGCGGAAACGGGCCGTCGTTCTGCAGCGGCGGCGACCTCGATGAGTTCGGTTCCCGGTCCGATCCGGCTGGCGCACACGCCATCCGCCT
>JAYURF010000316.1:0-4552 GCA_043756365.1 Acidimicrobiales bacterium | reverse complement strand
GTCCGAATCGGCTGCGGGGCCGCCTCTTCGATGCCGATCCACGCCACGGCCGCCATTCTGGTCGAAACTGGGGCGATGCGTGGTTATCACTCGGCGTCTTACGGCGATGCGTTCGCCGATGTCTATGACGACTGGTACCGCGACCTCGGCGATGTCGGCGCCACAGTCAGCCTGATCGCACAGTTGGCAACCCTTGGCGGCTCGGTTCTCGAGCTCGGTGTCGGCAGCGGTCGCCTGGCAATTCCACTGGCCGCGGCCGGGTTGAACACAACCGGGATCGACGCCAGCACACAGATGCTCGACCTTCTTGCGCGCAACGAACAGGCCCAGAACGACCGGACCCCCAACGACCGGACCCCCAACGACCGGACCTCCAACGACCGGACCTCCAACGAACAGAGGGGTCGCGTGCATGCGGTTCGCGGCGACATGGTCGACGACATGCCGTCCGGGCCCTTCGATGTCGTCCTCGCCGCGTACAACACGGTGTTCAACCTGCTGGACCGAGACCGTCAACAGCGGTGCTTCACCGAAGTCGCGTCGCGGCTCGCCCCAGGGGGCTCGTTCGTCGTCGAGGCGTTCGTGCCACGGTCGAACCCGGACAGCGGCAATGACGACGGCGGCGATGGCACCAGCACCGAGTCGCGCGTCACGGTGCGAACGATGAGCGTGGATCGCGTCGTGCTCAGCGCGAGCCGCGATGACCACGCCCAACAGCGCGCCGAGGGTCAATTCATCGAAATCACCGAAATGGGGGGGATTCGACTCCGGCCGTGGGCGATCCGCTACGCCAGCCCCGACGAACTCGACGGCTTCGCCAGGCGGTCCGGGCTTGCCTTGCACCAGCGCTGGGCCGATTTCTCGGGTGCGGTGTTCAGCGATGCCAGCGACACCCATGTCAGCGTCTACCGGACCGGCGAGGACACCTCTGATGTGCCCGACGACACCGCGGCGACGGCGTGAAATCGGTGACATGGCCGGACGCGAGCCCCTCCGGCGACGTACGATGAGCGTGCTGTGAGTCAACTTCGTCTGAACCCTCTCACCGGCCGGTGGGTCACGATCGTGGCCGAGCGGGCACAGCGCCCTTCGGACTTCGCTCACCCAACGGCCGATGTCGAGCCCGACCTTGGTCGGCCGTGCCCGTTTTGCCCTGGCAACGAGGACGTCACCGCCCCCGCGCTGGAGACGCTCGATCAGGGCGACGGGTGGGAAATGCGGGTGTTGCCCAACCTGTATCCAGCGTTCGCCGGCCAGGAGCCGTTCTCCGTTCACCACCTCGGCCCGGTGCACGTCGAGGCAGAGGCCAGCGGCATTCACGAGGTGTTCGTGTTCACCCCCGACCACGACGGCGGCCTACAGAACCTCAGCGACGCCAGCGCCGCGAACCTGATGCGGGTGTTGCAGCACCGGTTCAACGAGCACGCCGCACAACCAAACCTGCGCTTCACACAGGCGATCATCAACCACGGCCGCGAGGCCGGGGCGTCGCTCGCCCATCCGCACGGCCAGCTCCTCGGGTTGCCGTTCGTGCCGGGCGAAGTGCTCGAAGAGCAGCGCGGCTTCAGCCGGTTCGAAGGCGGGTGCATCCTGTGCGCCACGGTCGAAGCCGAGCTCGTCGACGGCAAACGCGTGGTTTTCTCCAACGACGAGATCGTGTGCATCTGTCCGTTCTGGAGCGGGTCGCCGTTCGAGATGATGATCATCCCGCGCAGCCATGACATGCATCTCACCGATTCCAACGACGCCACACTCGTTGCGATGGGCATCGCCATTCGCGATGCGGTGGACCACCTCCACAAAGTGATCGGCGAGCCGTCGTTCAACCTCGTGTTCCGCACCGCCCCGCACCACTACACGGGTGCGTTCCACTGGTACGTGAGCATTCTTCCCAAGCTCACCACCACGGCCGGATTCGAGCGGGGCACCGGCGTTTTGATCAACATCATGCCGCCCGAGCTCGCCGCCGAACAGCTCCGCACCATCGCCGTCCACGTCTGACCGCCGTCAGCGATGATCACCGTCAGCGTCGAGATCGACGCCCCGGTCGAGTCGGTGTGGGGCGTGGTCGAACCGGTGGAGGATCACGTGCGGTGGATGCACGACGCCGTCGCGATTCGTTTCACCACCGATCAGACCCGCGGTGTCGGGACGCGCTTCGACTGCGACACCAAGATCGGGCCGGTCCGCCTGGTGGACCACATGGAGATCACCGAGTGGGACCCGTGCTTGGTGATCGGGGTGCGCCACACCGGTCTTGTCACGGGTACGGGCCGGTTCACTCTTGAGTCGATCGACCTCGATCGGCGGACCCGGTTCACGTGGTCCGAGCAGCTTCGCTTTCCGTGGTGGCTCGGCGGGCCACTCGGTGCCCGTGGTGGGGGCAGGGCCGTGATGGGCCCGCTGTGGCGACGCAACCTGCGCGAACTGAAACGGCTCGTCGAGCTGGGTTAAATCGAGCTGGGCCGAATCGAGCTGGGCTGAGATTCACGCGCCGGTGATTGCCCGCGCGCCACCGGTTACCGCAGCAGCGATCACGATCACCACGACGAACGGCGCCCGCCTCCACACCGCGACGGTTGCCACGGCCACTCCGAGTATGCGTTCGTCGAAGTGGAGGTGCTGGCCGTCACCGATGGTGTCCTTGACGATCAATGCGGCGATCAGCGCCGCCGGAATGAGGGCCATGCACCGTTCGATCACCGCCGGGATCTCGCGTTGACCAAATGCGAAGAACCCGAGCAGCTTGAACGCGTAGGCGCCCACTGCCAGTCCCAGCACGAGCGCCCAACTCATGTCGAGGTCTCGGGGGAACGATCCGGGGCGTGTTCGGGGGAATGCCCGGCCGGGATGCCGACGAGAATCGCCAGCGAGGCGCACAGGATCGGCACACCTACCGGGGCGACTGGGATCAGCGCCAAACAGATCGCCGCACCCAGCCCGGCGGCGACGCGGCCGCGCCGGTGGGCGAGCACCGGCCACACCATCGCCACGAATCCGGCCGGGAACGCTGCGTCCAAGCCGAACGTGACCGGATCGACCGACGTACCGATCAACGCCCCGACCAACGTGCCGGCGTTCCAGAACACGTACACGCTGAGGCCGGTGATCCAGAACGCGGTGCGTTGGGCGCGGGGTTCACGTTGCGCGATGGCCATTGCCGTCGACTCGTCAAGGGTGAGCTGCGCGGCAACCATTCGCCGCGCGACGCTGCCGGGGATCACCCGGCCGATCGTGAGACTGTAGGCCCCGTTGCGAGCGGCGAGCAGCAGTGCCCCCGATAGCGCCGACACCGTCGATCCGCCGGCGCCGATCACGCTCACGACAGAGAACTGCGATGCACCGGTGAATACCAGCAGCGACATTACACACGCCTGGGCAACCGACGCGCCGGCGCTGACGGCACCCACTCCGAACGAGATGCCGAACACCCCGACTGCCGCTCCGAGCACCACGCTCGCGGTGATCACCGGACGCAGCACCGGGTCGCGCATCACGTGTCGCACATCAGAGCTCCGTGGTCACGCAGCGTTGCAGGGAACGACCGACGCTAGCGACGGTGCGCGCCGAGCCAGGCCACCGCCAGCGGCGGCAGGTCGATCACCATTGACGCGGGCTGACCGTGCCACGGCTGATCGGTTGCCGGGATGGTCGGGCGCGCTCCGCCGAAGCCGCTGCCACCGAACTGCGCCGCGTCGGAGTCGAGCACCACGACCCACTCGCCGGACCACGGCACCCCGACGCGATACCCGGGACGCGGCACGGGTGTGAAGTTGGCCACGCACGCGACGGCGTGCGCCCCGGCGTGCGCCCACCGGAGGAAAGCAAAAATCGAATGGTCGGCATCGTCGGCATCAAGCCACTGGAACCCGGAGGCGTCGTGGTCCCGTTCCCACACCGCGGGCCATCGCGTCGATTCAGCGTTCAGGCTGGCTATCAGATCGCGCACCCCACGATGCGGCGCATGGTCGAGCAGATGCCACGGCAAACCGGCGGTGTCGTTCCACTCGGTCCACGCTGCGAGCTCGGCCCCCATGAACACCAGCGGCGCGCCCGGCATCGCCCACATCCACGCGTACAGGGCGCGCAGGTTGGCGAACTTCTGCCAGTCGTCACCAGACATCTTGGCGAGCATGCTGCCCTTGCCGTGAACCACCTCGTCATGGCTCAGCGGCAGGACGAACGACTCGCTGAATGCGTAGAGCAACCCAAACGACAGATCGCGGTGATGCCACCGGCGGTGCACCGGATCATTCGTCATGTAGCCGAGCGTGTCGTGCATCCATCCCATGTTCCACTTGTGGGTGAAGCCAAGCCCTCCCGACTCCACCGGGTGGGTGACCTTCGGCCATGCCGTGCTCTCCTCGGCGATGGTCATCGCGCTCGGATGCTCGGCGCCGACCGCGTCGGTGAGCTGTTGTAGGAACCTGATCGCCCCGAGGTTCTCGCGCCCGCCATGTTCGTTGGGCACCCACTCGCCGGCCTCACGCGAGTAATCGAGGTACAGCATGCTCGCCACCGCGTCGACGCGCAGACCGTCGATGTGGAACTC
>JAYURF010000315.1:0-13440 GCA_043756365.1 Acidimicrobiales bacterium | reverse complement strand
GCACGTTGGCGGGCGGGTCAGGCTCGGTGCACACCGGGGCGCTGGCATCGGTGCCACCACCGGCGGGATCGCCCGGTGGGTAGTACTCGCACGCCATGGTCTCGACCACTCCCTGGGAGGACCCGGGACTGAACCACCAGCTCTGCATGGCATCGGCGGACACGGTGACCGACGGTTCGGTGTAGTCGGCCGGGCCGACGGTCCAGCCGCCGCCGAAATCGGCTCCGAGCTCGCGAACGTCACCCTCGACACCGAGCGCCACCGCCAGAGCAGCGATCTGTTCTGTGGACGGGGCAGCGCCGGCTGCGAAGAACCACGACGCTGCCGGTCCGGTGAGGTCAGGGATGTCGCCGGAGTACACGTATTCGAGGTACGCGGCCATCATCTTGGTCGAGTCGGCAGCCGCATCGGCCGTCTCGGCCGACGCTGGCACGGCGCCCCCGGCGCCACCGACGATCTCGATCACGACCGGTGCCGGGGCGGTCGACGAACTCGGACCGGTCAGGGACTCATCGCTGCCGCACGCGGTGAGGACGAGAACAACGACTGCGCTGGCGAAGGCCAGACGACGAGAGCGGGGAAAGCGTGTCATACCCATTTGACGTCGCCACGCAGTGTCGCGGTTCCCGCTCTCACCGAGTTTCTGCTCGTGTATCAGGACTCGGCGAACAGGGCGTCGATGAACGCGACGGGCTCGAAGGCGATCAGGTCGCCGATGGTCTCGCCGAGGCCGACGAGCTTGACGGGGATTCCCAACTCGGTCTCGATTGCGAACACGATGCCGCCCTTCGCGCTGCCGTCGAGCTTGGTCAGCACCACCCCGGTCAGACCGACCTCGTCATGCTGCATTGCCGCGCCGAACTCGCGGGCTTGGGTGAGTCCGTTCTGGCCGGTGGTCGCGTCGATCACCAGGAGCGACTCGGTGACTCGGCCTGCTCCCTTGCTGGCGACCCGTCGTACCTTGCGTAGCTCATCCATCAGGTTGGTCTTGGTGTGCAGCCGGCCGGCGGTGTCGGCGAGCACCAGGTCAATGTTGCGCGCCGAGGCCCGCTCCACCCCGTCGAAGATGACCGAGCTGGGGTCGCCGCCCTCGCTGCCGCGCACGAACTCGGCGCCGCTGCGCTCGGCCCACGTCTGCAACTGCTCGGCTGCGGCGGCGCGGAACGTATCGCCCGCGGCCATCAACACGGTGCGACCCTCGGCAATCTGGAGAGCACCAACCTTGCCGATCGTGGTGGTCTTGCCGACCCCGTTGACCCCGACGAACAACCAGACGTTGGGCGCCCCTGGCTCGCCCGGCACGAGGTGCAACTCGCGGTCTGCGCCAACAAGGCGTGCCGTCATGTCCCCACGGAGCGCGTCGAGCAGGCCGTCAGCATCGCTGATCTCTTTGCTCTTGACCCGTTGGCGTAACCCACTGAGCAGTTCGGTGGTGACCTTCACCCCGACATCGGCACGCAACAGCGCCTCCTCCAGGTCGTCCCAGGTGGCATCGGTGATGCCTCCTCTGGTGCGGATGCCGAGAAACGCCCCGGTGAGCGCGCTGCGCGCCTTGCCCATCCGCGACAACAACGTCGGCCGTTCCACGACCTCGGCAGCCGGGGCAACCTCCGCCGCGAAGTCGGCCAATGGTTCGGTCTCGCGTTCGGTGATGGGAGCGCCGGGGTCGAGGACAGGCGTGCTTGCCGGACGCATCGGCCGCGGCGCGCGGACGATCTCGGAGGTGCGATCGATCTCGCCGGTTGGGTCGCCGGGTCGCAGTTGACCGGCTGACCGGCGCCGGTTGAGGACGAGCACCCCGACGCCGAACACGACAACAGCCGCGATGAGAACAAGATAGATCCACTCCATGATGGAGCAACGCTATCGGCGAGACCCTTGCCGCCCGGTCGCGGCCCAATCGCGCCCGTCAACGGGTCAGCGTGTATGGCTCGAGGAATCACCGCCGTCACTGAGCCGCTGAGCGAGCCACGCCAACGGGATCGAGACCAGCATCACGAACGTGGCCACGACGTTGACCAGGGGCACGTCGTTGGATCGACCGATGCGGTTGTAGATCCACTGCGGCAGCGTCTCGAACCCTGCTCCCGCGGTGAAGGTGGTCACGACGATCTCGTCGAAGCTGAGCGCGAACGCCAGAATCCCGCCAGCCAGCAGCGCTGAGCGAACGAGCGGGAACGTGATCAACCGGAACGTCTGCGAGCCGTGCGCGCCGAGGTCGGCGGAGGCTTCGAGCAGGTTCGGCGACGACCGTTTCAGCCGGGCGAGCACGTTGTTGTACGCGATCACGATGCAAAACGTGGCGTGCGCGATCACCAGCGAATGGAACCCGAAGCCGATCCGGAACTCGAACAGGCCGAGGTCGATCGTGCGCGAGAAACTGTTCTGCAACGCAACCGCGGTGACAATGCCGGGGAGAGCGATCGGCAGCACGATCAAGAACGAAATCGAGCTCTTCCCGAAGAACGAGTAGCGCTGCATCGCGAACGCAGCGAAGGTCCCGACGAACAACGCGATCGCGGTAGCCACCGAGGCCACCTTCACCGAGTTCCACAGTGCAGTCCGCGGCCCAGCGGTTTCCCACGCCGTGCGCCACCACTGAAGCGTCCAGCCACGTGGTGGCCAACCGAGGGTCTCGACCGGGTTGAACGACAGCCTGGCCACCACCGCCAGCGGGACGTACAAGAACGCGAGCACGACTACGAGCCACAACACGAACATCGCCCTGGTGGGCCGCGACAGCTTCACGCGTTGTCAAATGCACCGGCGCGGCGCATCGCCATGAGATATACGACGATGATCAGCAGCGGCCACAGCGTGATCGCCGCAGCGAGCGGCTGATTCGGCGCAAGCAGCGTGCGCTCGATCACGTTGCCGATCAACTGCACCTTCCGCTCGGTCACGACCGCCGGGATGATGTAATCGCCGAGCGAAAGAGAGAACGTGAAGATCGAGCCGGCCGCGATCGACGGTACGAGCAGCGGCATGATCACGCTGCGGAACGTGCGCGCCGGGCGCGCCCCGAGATCACCGGACGCGTCGAGCAACGACTCCGGGAGACGCTCGAGCCCGGAGTAGATCGGCAGCACCATGTACGGCAGCCACAGGTACGTGAGGGACAAGACGACGGCCACATACCCGTAGCCCGGCGTATAGCCGAACGTCGCTTCGAGGAATCCACCGTTGGTATCGATCCCGAACGGCGATGCGGGGCGCAGCATCGCCTTCCAGGCGTAGGCCTTGACGAGGTACCCGGCCCACAGCGGGAGCAGCATCGCCACGACAAGCCCGCGGCGCGCCCAGCGCGGGACGATCTTGGCGATGCAGAACGCGACCGGCAGGGCGATGACGAAACACAACACCGTGACAGCGATCGCCAGGCCGACACTGCGGGCCAGCGCCTCGAGGTATTCCGAGCGCGACAACGCTGCGCGAACGTTGTCGGCGGTGACGTCGCCGGTGGGCTTCTGCGACCGCGGGTCGAGGCGGAACATCGCCGCAGCAACGAGCAGCACCAGCGAGGAGAGGTACACCACCATCAACCACAACACCGGTGGGCCGAGCAGCGCACCGAGCGCGACCCACCGTCGCCGGAACGATCGGTTCAGGGCGCGACCGAACCGGGGGGACGCGCTGGTCCCCCCGGTTCCGTCAGCGGATGTGGCGCTCAGCTGCGCAGGGCTGTCCAAGCATCGACCCATTCGGTGTATGGCACGCAGGCCACGTCACGGCCATCGAGGCACTCCTCGGTGGCCGTGGTCCAGTACCACACGTCTTCCCAGAACGCTTCGTCTTCGGCGTGGAAGATCTCACAGTGATCGGGGCTGGACGTGAGGCCGCACGATTTGGCATTTGACGGGGCCTCACCGAACCACTCGGCAACCTGGGCATTGGCCCACGGCGACGCGATCCAGTCCATCCACAGGTACATGCAGTTCGGGTTCGCTGCTGCCGATGCAACCATCCACGTGTCAGACCACCCGGTCGCACCTTCCTTGGGCTTCACGGCATCGATCGTGGCGCCATTGGCTTGGGCGAGGTTGACGATCACCTGCCAGGTGGTGCCGGCCAGCACGGTGCCGCCTTCGAGCGCAGCCTGTTGATCGGTGTACAACGCCCAGTACTGCCCGGTGATGTCGGCTTGGGCCTCGAGGAGCGCGATCGCTGCGGCGAACTGCGCCTCGTCGAGGGCGTAGGGGTTGGTGATGCCGAGATCGGGCTGCGTGGCCATCAGGTACACCGCTGCGTCGGCGATGTAGATGGGGCTGTCGTACACGGATACGGCGCCATCAGCCACGGTGCCGCCGTCGAACATCACGCTCAACGAATCGGGCGCTTCGGGGAACGCTTCGGTGTTGTACACCAGCAGGTTCGCTCCGCGACCGTGCGGTATGCCGTACGGCTCGCCATCGACGGAGTTCCACGGGCGCAGCTTGAGTCCCTCGAACACATCGGCGTAGCTCGACAACTTGTCGACGTCGATGGCCGCCACGTCGCCGCCGGAGATGAGCCGCTGGGTCGCGTCGCCGGATGCGGACACACCGTCGTACTCACCGCTTTGCATCAACTGCACCATCTCGTCGCTGGAGTTGCCGAGCTTGGTGTTGACCGCGCATCCGGTGAGGTCTTGGAACGGTGTGACCCAGTCGTAGGCGGGATCGGTGGAGCCGTCCTCCACGTACCCGGCCCAGGCCACCAGGTTGACCTGACCCTCGGCACCGGCGAGCGCGTCGGCGTTCGGGGTCCACTGGTAATCGACGTCCCCATCCGGCGGGTCCGTGGCGGGCGGCGCCTCCGTGCCTGCCGGCGCATCAGTTCCAGCGGGCGCATCCGTTGCGGTCGGCGCATCGGTTCCGGCCGGCGCATCGGTTCCGGCAGGTGCATCGGTTCCGGCAGGTGCGTTGGTGGCTGGGCTTGTCTCGCTGTCGCTGCCACAGGCACTGGCTAACAACGCAAGCGATACCAGGATTGCGGCTGCTGCGGTTTTCGGTGTTGCTCTCATGTGTCGTCTCCCCCTTTGGAGTCGGTGTGATTGCTGCTGTCGTCGACGATGAAGGCCGCGGATCGCGGCCATGCCAGGCGGATTGCTCCACCGATGGCAACTCCAGCGAGCCCGTCGCTCGGCACGCTGGCGAGGAGGTGTTGGCCGGTGGCCTGCACCCCATCGAGTTGGACGCGGATGCGCGAATCGGCACCCGTGTACTGCACATCGGTCACCGTACCGGCCACCGAGACCTCGCCCGCGGCCACGCCTTGATCGGCGCCGGTCGCGTCCACCACTCGGATTCGTTCCGGGCGGATCGTGTGCATCGCGCGCACTCCGAGGAGGCGCTCGGATTCCGCCGGCGGCAACAGGTTCGACGAGCCGACGAAACCGGCCACGAACGCGCTCGTGGGCCGGTCGTAGATCTGCCGCGGCGTGCCCGCCTGTTCGATTCGGCCGTCGTTGAACACGGCCAGACGGTCGCTCATCGACAGCGCCTCGCCCTGGTCGTGGGTGACGAACACAAACGTGATCCCGACATCGCGCTGGATCACTTTCAACTCGACCTGCATCTCCTCACGCAGCTTGAGGTCGAGCGCACCGAGCGGTTCGTCGAGCAGCAGCACCTTGGGCCGATTGACCAGCGCCCGCGCCAACGCCACCCGCTGGCGTTGCCCACCCGACATCTGGTTCGGCCGCCGCGAGCCGTACTCGGCGAGGCGGACAGACTCCAATGCCTCGGCGGCGCGGCGGCGACGTTCCGTTTTCTTGACGCCCTTCACCCGCAGGCCGTACTCGACGTTCTCCGCAACGCTCATGTGCGGGAACAGTGCGTAGTCCTGGAACACGGTGTTGACGTTGCGGTCGTACGGCGCTTGGTGAGTGACGTCCACACCATCGAGCAGCACCGCTCCGGCGCTCGGCTGCTCGAAGCCGGCGATCATCCGCAGCACCGTGGTCTTGCCCGATCCGGACGGGCCGAGTAGCGAGAAGAACTCGCCGTCAGCGATCTCGAGATCGACGCCATCGACGGCGACGACATCTCCGAAGCGTTTGCTCACCCCGACGAGTCTGATCGCCGATGCTGCTGCGCGCTCGTGTGCCACCGTCGCAACGTAGCTGATCGCAACCCCGGCATCGGGCGCTGCGCTCAGGCGCTGGCGGACACTCGCTCGGTGACGAGCTTCGACGAGCCGCCCGGCTGCATTGTCACGCCAACCAAGCAATCGCCGGCCTCCATCGTCCGCTTCTGGTGGCTGACGATGAGCAGCTGCGCCTCGCGTCGGAACTCGGCGATCAACCCCAGGAACCGGTGCAGGTTCACGTCGTCGAGGGCCGCTTCCACTTCGTCCATCACATAGAACGGGGACGGCCGGCTGCGGAACACGGCGAACAGGTAGGCGAGCGCGGTGAGGCTGCGCTCGCCCCCCGACAGCAGCGACAGCTTCTTCACGTTCTTCCCGCTCGGCTTGGCCTCGACCTCGATACCGGTGTTCAGCAGATCATCGGGGGCGGTGAGTATGAGCTTGCCGGAACCGCCCGGGAACAGGTTGTCGAACAACTGCGTGAAATGCGCGCTGACATCGGCGAACGCAGCGGCGAACACGGTCTGGATCTCGAAGTCGACTGCCTTGATCACCCGCAGCAACTCGCGGCGGGTGTCGCGCACGTCTTCCAGTTGAGCATCGAGGAACTGGTGGCGCTCCTGCAACTCGTTGAACTCTTCCAACGCAAGCGGGTTGATCGGGCCGAGCAGGCGCAACTCGCGCTCGAGGTCGCGGACCCGCGCCGCTGGCGCGAGTCCCTCGGGCAGAACCGGCAGCTCGGCCGCTTCCGCCACGGCCGGCTCGACGTCGTGATCGCGGCGCAACGCTTCGACCGCGGCCTCAAGGCGCACTCGGGCCTCGGCATCGTCGAGATCCACTCGGCGCGATCGTTCACGGGCCTCGTCGAGCTCGCGTTCGGCAGCACCGCGGCGACGACGGCTTTCGTCGAGACGCGCCGCGACGGCGCGCACCTCGTCACTTTGCCGACGCCGGATCTCGACCAGTTCGCCGTGGCGTGCTTCGATCGTGCTGCGGTGCCCATCGACGAGGCCGTGCAGGCGGTCCAGCGCAACCAGCGCACGTTCCACGGCGGTGCGCCGCTCGGCTGCTTCCTCACGAGCGACTGCATCGGCGGCGAGGCGTCGTTCGGTTTCCTCGAGGCGCCGTTCGAGGAACACCTGTCGCTCGTGCAACCCGGCGTTGCGTATCTCGAGCTCGTGACGGCGCGAGGACAGCTTCGCTCCCCGCGCATCGAGTTGGGCGCGGAGCTCGCCGCGGGCCTTGGCGGCATCAGCCTCGGCAGCCTCGTCGGCTTCCAAGGCCGGCACGAGCCGTTCAAGTTCGGCGATGCGGGCGCGCTCACGGGTGATCCGCTCCGTCGCCTCGGCCAAAGACGCATCGAGCGATTCCAGTTCGGCGCTGGCCTCGCGTCGCTCGGCCTGTGCCCTGGCCAAGCCTTCGGCGCTGGCCGTGAAGCTCGCATCGTGTTGGTCGAGGCGGCGATTGAGCTGGATCTCCAACTGCCGAGCGGTGTGGAGCTCGGTGTTGGCGTCTTGCACCGTCTGGTCGCAGCGGGCCAGTTCGCGTTCGGCTGCGGCGAGGCGCTCGGTGGCCTCCTCGAGGGCAGCGGCGGTGGCACCCCCACCGGAGGCGCCGTAGCGCCAACCCGACGGCCCAAACCGGTCGCCCTCGGCGGTGACCACGATCGCCATTGGACTGGCCAGCGCCAGATCGATCGCCGCGGCGAACGATGGTGCCTGCGCGGCCGATCCAACGATCGCGTCGAGCAGCCGCTCGACCGAAGCCGACGAGCTGCGCACGTGCGGCCGCACCGGTTCGGCACCCGCCGGAGCCGGGACCGCTGCTGCAGCGGCGAGACCCAGAGCCAGCACCGCACCGTGAACGTTTGCGCCACGCAATGATTCCAACGCCCGCCGACCGGCATCGGGCTCGGCGACCACCACCGCTAGCAGCGCGTCGCCGAGCGCAGCTTCCACACTCGGTTCCCACCCAGGGTCGATCTCGATGAGGTCGAGCAGGGTCCCGAGGGCCCCCTCGACTCCGGCGAGATGCTCGGTACCGGCTTTGGCACGAGCGGCCTCGAGCGCCATCCGCAATGCATCGGCACGGGCCCGCCACCGCGACAGTTCCTGCGCTGCCTCCTGACGGGCGGCAGCGCTTGCGTCGGCAGCGGTGACCGCAGCGAGTCGTCGTTGCTCGACCGATTCGACATCGGCCACCAGCGGTTCTTCGGAGTGACTGGCCTGTTCGACCACACCCTTCAAACGGACGATGTCGGCTTCGGCACGCGCTGACTTGGCGCGCAACGTGTCGACACGGCCCTGCGCCCGCCGAGCCTCGGCTTCGGCCCGGTCGAGCCCGCTCTGCATCGAACGCAGCTCGCCGCGCACCTCGGCGGCCGCACTCGCCGCAGACGTTGCCTTGGAACCGGTGTTGGTGATCTCGGCGATCATCGCCAGCGCGGCAAGCCGCTCAGCTTCGAACGCTTCCGTGTCGGCCGTGAGCGTCTCGGCATCCGGCCCGATCTTGGCGAGATCAACGGTCACCTGGTCGAGTTCGTCGCGTACCCGCGCCGCGTCGGCTTCGAGGTTGGCCACCACGCCGCCGTCCATCAACTGGCCGCGATCACGCTCGAGCGAGCGGCGGCGTTCCACCATGACGGCGTGCAACCCACGGGCCCGCTCGCGCAGTTGCTCGACGCGCACCATCTCGTCGCCGAGATCGGTGTCACCCCGAGCCGTCAGTTCGGCCTCGGCGGCGAGCACAGCTGTGTCGAGGTGGGCGAGCTCTGTGCGCAATGCCCGCTCGGCAGTTTCGATCTGCGCCCGGTCACCGGCGAACGTGGTGAGCCGGACTCGCAGTGAAGCGATCTCGCGGCCGCTGACGAACAGCTTCAGCGCGGTCAGCTCGGCGATCAGGTCACCGTGGCGCCGGGCAGCCTCGGCCTGCCGTTCAAGCGGGCGCAGCTGACGGCGGACCTCGCGCAGCAGATCTTGCACGCGCAGCAAGCTGGCCTCGGTGGCGTCGAGGCGGCGTTCGGACTTCTCCTTACGGCGCCGGTACTTGAGCACGCCGGCGGCCTCCTCGATGATCGAGCGCCGGTCCTCGGGACGGGCATTGAGGACTGCGTCGATCTGTCCCTGGCTGACGATGACGTGTTGCTGGCGGCCGACACCGGCATCGCTGAGCATCTCCTGCACGTCGAGCAGGCGGCAGGTGACACCGTTGATCGAGTACTCGCTCTCACCGGTCCGGAACAAGATTCGCGAGATCGCGACCTCGGTGAAATCGATCGGCAGGATGCCAGCCGAGTTATCGAGCGTGAGCGTCACCTCTGCCCGGCCCAGCGCCGGCCGTTTGGTCGTGCCGGCGAAGATCACGTCGTCCATCTTCTGACTGCGCACCGAACTGGGAGCCTGTGCACCGAGAACCCAGGCGATCGCGTCGACGACGTTCGATTTCCCGGACCCATTCGGGCCGACGACGACGGTGACGCCCGGTTCGAGCTGCAGCGTCGTCGAATCGGCGAACGACTTGAATCCTTTGAGGGTGAGCGACTTCAGGAACACAACCGAGCGAGCCTAGCGGCCGGCCCCCAGATCGAAGCGGAGCCAGGGTCGAAGCCCGGCACCTTCGCAGCTCGCCCGGACCCAACCCTGCCCGTCCGTGTCCATCATGCACCCCTGCAGCGCATAATGGACACGAACCCCCTTGGCTCGGACACGATGGGCACACCGACACGCGCGGGGACGAGACGTGGCGCTCCACCCGGCTCGGCGAGTACCGTGGCTGTTCGAAGTGGAGGAGCGTGGCGATGGCTACACCAATCGAGGTTGACATGGGGCCTGTCGATGGCGGTTTTCCCGCGGGAAATGTGGTGGGCGTCGAAGTGACCGCACACGGGCTGGTCGTGGGGTTCACCGGTGGTACGGCGCTCCTGCCACTCGAGTGGGTGCGCGACAACTGCCGCTGCGGTCAATGCCGCATCGCCCAATCCGACGAGCGGCGGGCGCTGCCGTGGGCTCGCCCGGGCGCAGCAGTCGAGCACGCCTCGGTGCGCGACGGTGTGCTCCAGGTGGCGTTCTCCGACGGCCACCTGACGACGTTCACCGCCGACACCTTCGCCACCATCGATCGAGCGGCGCGGCGCGGCGCACACCAGGTCCGCCTGTGGCACAGTGACAGCGACCTCGGGCGGTTCGACCACGACGACGTGATCAGCGACCACGTCACCCGGCGCGACTTCTTGGAAGCGTTTCGTCGTGACGGTGTGGCCATTGTGACCGCTTCACCCACCGTGCCCGGCAGCGTGATCACGTTCATGGATGCGATCGGGGTTGCCGTGCGCGACTTCTCGTTCGGGCGGATCTTCGACATCATCGTCGACCCGGCAGGTTGGAACGTCGCCTACACCAGCGAAGCGGTGCCACCGCACAACGACTTCGCCAACTACACCAACCCTCCCAGCGGACAGGTGCTGGCGATGCTCGTCAACAAGGCGACCGGCGGTGAGTCGGCCATCGTCGACGGGTGGGGTGCCGTCCACCGCCTCGCTGAAACCGACCCGGCAGCGGTCGACGTGTTGAGCCGGGTGGAGGTTGGGTTCCGCCAGTACTCCGATTCGGCCGAGGCGTTTTCACGCATGCCGCTGGTCCGGCGCGATTCAGCAGGGAGGGCGATCCATCTGCGGTTCTCGAACCAGTTGATGCAGCCGCTCCCCTTCGATCATCCCGACCTGGCCGAGTGGTATCGCGCCTATCGCCTGCTCGGGGCACAGCTGAGCGACCCGGCCAACCAGGTCCAGTTCCGGCTTGGCGCCGGCGACATGCTGTTCGTCAACAACCACCGTGTTTTGCATGCCCGCAGCGAGTTCAGCCCCGACGGCGCACGCCATCTCCAAGACGTGTACTTCGACGCCGACGAGATGGCCGGCAACCTCGCCCGGATGACCGGCGACGCAACGAACGCCATGGTCCAGTCGTGACGGTCCGGTCGTGACCGAAATTGCGTCTGGCACCGCCGCGTTCACCGCGATGGAGCACGGCACCCGGGCCGACTACGACCTCGTGTTCGAACACGAGCAGCAGCAGATCAACGGCCAGGCCGACCGGGTGCTCGACTGGCTCGGGCAGATGGCCGGCCCGTCGCCGTACCAGATTTCGCGCCTCGACCATGTCCTCCAATCAGCGACCCGAGCCGAACGCGACGGGGCCGACACCGAGACCGTCGTGTGCGCGCTGCTCCACGACATCGGCGACATCATCGGTACTGCCAATCACTCCCAGATCGCGGCTGCGCTACTGCGGCCGTACGTGAGCGAGCGTAACTGGTGGATCGTGCAACATCACGGCCTGTTCCAGGGCTACTACTGGTTCGAGCACTACGGCCGCGACCGCAACGAGCGCGACGCGTACTGCGACAGCGAGCACTACGGGGCCACCATCTCGTTCTGCGCCGAGTGGGATCAGAACTGCTTCGACCCGGCCTATCGCAACGAACCGCTCGAGCACTTCGAGCCGATGGTCCGTGAGATCTTCGCCCGCCCCACACCGGGCATCATCTAGCGTCTGCCGATGAGCAACTATCCGCTCCTGCATCCCGGTGACGGCGAGCCAGTCTTTGCCGACATCGCCGAGACGAGAGCCCACCGCAAGGCGCGCCTTGCGCTGGCCTACCGGGTGTTCGGCGCGCACCGCTGGGGGTCGATGGGCGACGGCCACATCAGCGCCCGCGACCCCGAACTGCTCGACCACTTCTGGTTGGCCCGCTACGGCGCACCGTTTCACAGCGTGACGGTGGCCGACCTTGTGCTCGTCGGCCCGAACGGAACCGTCGTCGATGGCGAGGGCAGCATCAACCCCGCCGCGTTCCACATCCATTGGCCGATCCACGAGGCCCGCCCCGACATCGTCAGCGCGGCGCACACCCATACGCCATATGGCACACCGTTTTCGGGGCTGGTGCAACGGTTCCGCCCGATCTCGCAGGAGTCGTGTGCGTTCTTCGCGGACCACGAGATCTTCGACGACCACGAGGTCGACGTGATGTCCACCGACGGTGGCAAGCGGATCGCTGCGGCGCTCGGCGGGGCCAAAGCGGCGCTGTTGCGCAACCACGGCCTCCTTACCGTTGGCGCAACCGTCGACGAGTGCGTCGGGTTCTTCGTGCTGATGGAGAGGGTGGCCGAAGCCCACATGAAAGCGCCCGGCGCGCTGCCGATCAGCGACGACGCAGCCCGCGCCGCGCGCGAGGGCGTCGGGTCGGCGCAGGCCGGGTGGCACTACTTCCAGTGGCTGTTACGTACGTTCATCCCCGACCCCGCGATCATCGACCGAAACGCCGACTGAGTCAAGCCGCGTTTCGACATTCGACGCCGAGCTCTTCGCAGCGATACCTGGCACCGCGACCCTCCGAGCTCTGCGGATACCGGACATCTTGAGGGGCAGCCGGACCGCATTCCGCCGGGGCAGAGACACGCGAACCGTATCGCAGTGATACGTTTCGCGCGGACATGAGTGCGCGAACCGTATCAGGGTGATACGGTTCGCGTTATGACTGAACGCGTGTGGGACCAACTGTTCGAGGTGGCGATCGACCAGTACGGCTACCTCACACCTGCTGACGCCGTTGCAGCCGGGGTCGATCCGGCGCAGCTGCGGATCATGTTCCACCGTCATCGACTCGAACGAATCGACCACGGCCTGTACCGCCTACCTCTTGTGCCGGTGACCGAGCTGGACCAGTACATGGAGATGGTTCTACGCACGGGCCGCCGTGGCATGCTCAGCGACACCACAGCGCTCGATGTGCTCGACCTGTGCGATGCCAACCCTGCCGTCATCCACGTCACCGTTCCGACAGCGTTCAGGACACGCCGAGATCTCCCCGACGTGTTGCGGCTCCATCGGCGGGATCTGCGGCCTGATGAGCACACCTTGTACGAGGGGATCCCGATTGTGACTCCGTACCGGGCGATCCGCGACGGCATCGAAGCTGGCATCGGTCCTCATTTGATCGAGCAGGCGATCGCCACTGCGACCGAGACCGGGGTGTTGACCGTTGTCGAACGTGAGGAGCTCGTCGGCATCGGCGCGCTCGTGCGTGAGTACGACCTGACCCGCCGATGAGCAAAAACCCCGCCGGCAAGGTCCCTGCTCCACTCACGTCCGGTACCTTCACAAACTGATCACCGAGCAGTCCAAAGCGCAGTCCGTCGCGACGAAACGAATGGTCCGTTGGGTTGGCTACATGGTCGTCGCCGCCATGCTCGACAGGGTCCGCCATCCGACTGATGGCCGACCGTTGTTCCTCATCAAAGGCGGTGTCGCGATGGAGTTGCACCTCCACCTCGGAGCACGCGCCACTGCAGACCTTGACACCGCATTCAGG
>JAYURF010000314.1:0-4557 GCA_043756365.1 Acidimicrobiales bacterium | reverse complement strand
CATGGCGATCGATCCGAAGAAGTGGACCATCAAGACCCAGGAAGCGGTGGCTGCGGCCATTGACCAGGCACGTGCCCTGAGCAACCCCGAGCTCACCGCCGACCACGTGATGGCGGCGCTCGCCCGTCAGGACGACACCCTCACCCCGGCAGTGCTGGCCCATCTCGGACTAGCCCCGCTGATGGTGCGCAACAAGGCCGACGAGGCAGTCGCCAAGCTCCCCAAGGCCTACGGCGGCAACGAGCCGCGGATGAACCGCGAGCTGACCAACACCTTTGACAACGCCGAGACATACCGGAAGGACCTGAAGGACGATTACCTCTCCGTCGAGCACCTGCTGCTGGCGATGAACTCTCGACTCGGGGTGGGCAGCGAGGAGTTGCTGCAGGCGCTGAAGGAGGTGCGCGGCAGTCACCGCGTGACCAACGCGAACCCTGAGGAGCAGTTTGCCGCGCTCGACAAGTACGGCCAGGACCTCACCGCCCGCGCCCGCGACGGCAAGATCGATCCGGTCATCGGCCGTGACGACGAGATCCGGCGCGTCATCCAAGTACTCAGCCGGCGGACCAAGAACAACCCGGTGCTGATTGGCGAACCCGGTGTGGGCAAGACCGCGATCGTCGAGGGACTGGCCCGTCGGATCGCCGACGGTGATGTGCCGGAAGGATTGAAGGGCAAGCGTCTGATCTCGCTCGACATCGGTTCCATGCTGGCGGGCGCGAAGTACCGCGGCGAGTTCGAGGAGCGGCTGAAGGCCGTGTTGAAGGAGATCACCGACGCTGCCGGGGAGGTCATCACCTTCGTCGACGAGATCCACACGATCGTCGGTGCAGGTGCCGCGGAAGGAGCAATGGACGCGGGAAACATGATCAAGCCGATGCTCGCCCGTGGCGAACTGCGGATGATCGGCGCCACCACCCTCGACGAGTACCGCAAGCACGTCGAGAAGGACCCAGCGCTCGAACGCCGCTTCCAGCAGGTGTACGTCGGCGAGCCGACCGTGGACGACACCATCGCCATTCTCCGCGGGCTGAAGGAGCGCTACGAGGTGCATCACGGGGTGCGCATCCAGGACTCGGCCCTGGTCAGCGCAGCAGTGCTCTCGAACCGCTACCTCACCAACCGTTTCCTGCCCGACAAGGCGATCGATCTGATGGACGAAGCAGCCAGCAAGCTGCGGATCGAGATCGACTCGTTACCGACCGAGATCGACGTGGTTGAACGGCGCGTCCTGCAGCTCGAGATCGAACAGGTCGCGCTCCAGAAAGAAACCGATACGGCGTCCAAGGAGCGACTCGATTCGCTCACCGCAGAGCTCGCCGAACTCCAGGACCGATCAGCCGTCATGCGCGCCCACTGGGAGGGCGAAAAGGAAGCGATCGCCGCAATCCGGATTCTGAAAGAGGAGCTTGAGCAACTGCGCACGATGGTCGAACGCGAGACCGACCTCAACGTCGCCGCCGAGATCCGCTACGGCCGCATCCCCGAACTGGAGCGGCGGATCACCGAGGCGACCGCTCACCTCGATGAACTGCAGGCGGGCAACCGGATGCTGAAAGAGGAAGTCGACGCCGAAGACATCGCCGAGGTCGTCAGCAAGTGGACCGGGGTGCCCCTCACTCGGTTGATGGAAGGCGAGATGGCCAAACTCGTCCACCTCGAAGCCCTGCTGCACGAGCGGGTCATCGGCCAGGACGAAGCGGTGATCGCGGTCGCGAACGCGATCCGCCGCTCACGTGCCGGCCTGAGCGACCCGCATCGACCGATCGGATCGTTCATGTTCCTCGGCCCGACGGGCGTGGGCAAGACCGAACTGGCCCGCGCGGTGGCGGAGTACCTGTTCGACGACGAACGGTCGATGGTGCGCATCGACATGGGCGAGTACATGGAGAAGTTCTCGGTCAGCCGCCTGATCGGCGCGCCCCCCGGCTACGTCGGCTATGACGAGGGCGGCCAGCTCACCGAGGCGGTGCGCCGGCGCCCGTACAGCGTGGTGCTGCTTGACGAGATCGAAAAAGCCCATCCCGATGTGTTCAACGTGTTGCTGCAGGTGCTCGACGACGGCCGCCTGACCGACGGTCAAGGCCGCACGGTCGATTTCACGAACGTGGTGATCGTGATGACCTCCAACCTGCAGGGTGATCCGCTCGGGTTCTTCAAGCCCGAGTTCATCAACCGGGTCGACGAGATCATCCGTTTCCGACCCCTCACCGAGGCCGACCTGCGCCACATCGTCGGCATCCAACTCGGCGCACTGCGCGGCCGCATGGCCGACCGACGGATCACCCTCGACGTGACCGACGCGGCACTGACCGAACTGGCCCGCGAGGGCTACGACCCTGCCTTCGGTGCCAGACCGCTCAAGCGCGTGATTCAGCGTCAGATCAGCGATCCAGTCGCGGTGATGATCCTGGAGGGCAAGGTCGGCGAGGGCGACACGGTCACTGTCGACGTCGTTGCCGGCCAGCTGATCATTTCAACCTGACCGGCACCAGCTGACCGGTCCCAGCTGACCGGCACCCGCTGACTGGTCCCAGACGGCACAACGTCGCGTAGTTGACGGATGCTTCACGAATTCTTGGGTACTCCTGGGTGAAGTCGCTGCCGTAGCGGTCGATACCTCTTGCGAGCATTTCGAGGAGAGCAACGCCGTGGCAGACCCAGCGCACATCGCCCATCTACTGCGCCGGACCGAGTTCGTGGCGCGCCCCGCCCGCATCGCCGCGCTGCAGGGCGGCACGATCGCCGACGCGGTGAACGACATCACCAACTTCGCCCCGAACGCGAACCCGCAGGTTCCCGCCAGCCTCGCCGTCCACGACAGCGCGAACTCCTACAACCAGTTCCTGGCCGCCTACAACTGGTGGGTCGATTCGATGGCGACCCGCCCGCGCCCGTTCCAGGAGAAGATGACGTTGTTCTGGCACGGGCACTTCGTCAGCGAGTGGGATGTGGTCGGCCGTACCGACCAGATGATGAGCCAGAACCAACTGTTCCGCGACAACGCACTGGGCAACTTTTTTCCGCTCACCCACGCGATGGCGCTGCAGCCGGCGATGCTCGTCTACCTCTCCAACGGGGTGAACGTGAAGAGCGCCCCGAACCAGAACTTCGCCCGCGAACTGCTCGAGCTGTTCACCCTCGGCGTGGGCAACTACTCCGAAGACGACGTTGTCGCAGCGGCTCGCGCGTGGACGGGCCACAACTACAACCAGAGCACGCGGCTCTACGAGTTCCGCCCGACGCGTCACGACTACGGTGAGGACAAGACCTTCTTCGGGATCACCAGGAACTGGGATGGCCCGGAGACGATCAACGAGATCCTGGTCAACAACCCCGCCAAGCGCCTGATCGCGGCAAAGTTGATCTCCAAGAAGCTGTGGGAGTTCCTCGCCTACCCCAAGCCGGCGGCATACATCGTCGACGAACTTGCCGCCGGGTTCGTGGTCGATCTGGAGATCGGCACGTTGGTGCGGGCGATCCTCAACCGAGCCGAGTTCTACACCCCCGAAGCGATGCAGGGCCAGGTCCGCACGCCGACCGAGTGGGCCGTGGCGATCATCGCCCAAACCGGGCTCACCTCGGCAGGGATCGGGCTGCAGGGGTACGCCGAGCGGATGGGCCAGATGGTGTTCAACCCGCCCAACGTGGCTGGGTGGAAGCACAACAGCTACTGGATGACCACGAGTGCGATCAGCGGTCGTGCTGCAGTTGCGAGGCGGGTCGCAACCCTGCTTCGGGCCAACGGCGGGTTCGACAGCCTGGCGGCGATGTCCGTCGACGGCGCAGTCGATTTCGTCATCGCCTACTTCGGTCTCACCCCGCTGGCGGCCAGTTCGCGCACCGCGCTGGTCAACGCGTATGGGGCCGAACGCTTTGCTGGAACCCCGGCGCGCGCGGCGACCAACTTGTTGGTCATGACGATGCTCACCGGCGAGATGAACGTGCCGTCATGAACCGTGTTCCGCACCTCCATCCGATCGGAAGCCCCGATGCTCGACCCTGACATCTCCACCGACGACGCCCTGGCGCTGTGGTCGCGGCCCGACCTGCGCGCCGACGAACATCGCGGCCCGCTCGGTTGGACCAGACGGACCTTCCTGCAGGCAATCGGTGCCGGTGTGTTCGGCGGCGCCGCCGTTGGCGCCATCGGCCCGGAGTTCTTCGGCGGGGACATTCCCGAGGCATGGGCAGGAACCCCGATCGGGGCCAATGACGGCATCGTCATCGTGGTCACGCTCTATGGCGGCAACGACGGCCTGAACACCTTCGTCCCCTATGGAGACAGCCAGTACTACGCCCAGCGCGCCAACATCGCCATCCCCCAGAACCAGGTGCTCGCGGTCAACTCGATGGTTGGGTTCGCCCCACAGCTCACCTACCTCAAGGCGCTCTACGATGCCGGCCAGGTGGCCGCGATCCAGGGGGTTGGTTACGCCAACCCGGACCTGTCGCACTTCACGTCGATGGGCATCTGGATGAACGGATCCCTCGGCGGCGGCCCGGCCAACACCGGGTGGGTCGGCCGCTGGCTCGACGGCCAACCGGCGGCGACGG
>JAYURF010000313.1:0-1687 GCA_043756365.1 Acidimicrobiales bacterium | reverse complement strand
CCACCGGATCGTCACCGGAACCGGTCGCCCTGCCCGCGACGGCATCGACGGCCGCTTCGGCGACGGCCGTTGCGATCACCGAATCGGTCGACAGCGGCAGGTGCGGACCGTGCTGCTCGATCGCCCCGAGCGGCTGCACGAAGATGCTCCGCTCCGTGATCAAACGGGCCACGTCAGGGCCTTGCAGATCAACGAAGCGGCGCACACGCGGGGTCACGGCGCAACGTTACCCGTCGGATGCGCGTGCCCCGGTCCCGTCGCCTGCTGCGCCTGTCGACCAGGTGAGGGACAAGAATGACCCGATGCCCGCCGACGACTTTGATGCCATCGTGATCGGTGCCGGCCACAACGGGCTGGTGTGCGCCGCCTATTTGGCCCGCGCCGGGATGAAGACGTTGCTCGTCGAGGCGAGGTCGAGCGTCGGCGGCACCGCATCGAGCGAAAGCTTCGGAGGCGGCATCGTGAACATCTGCAGCTGCGATCACATCACCTTCCGCACCACACCGATCATGGACGAGTTGCGACTTGCCGATCACGGTCTGCGCTACCTCGACGTGGAACCGGCGCAGATCAACATGACATGGGACGGCTCGCCAGCCTGGCCGTTGTTCCACGATGTCGAGCAGACCATCGACGCTCTGGCACGTTCGTATCCCGACGAGGTCGCCGGCTACCGCCGTTACGTGAAGGCCGCGATTCCGGCTGTGAACATGGTGTTCGCGGCGGCCAACGACCCGCCGACGTTTGGCGGGATCGGCCGCAAAGTGCTGGCCGGGCGAGGCCGCGGGGTGTCCACCTTGTTGCGTTGGAGTCGCCGCAGCGCAGCCGACGTGATCCGCAGCTACTTCTCCGCGGAAGCGTTACGCGGGCCGGCGATGGTGACCGGCCCGATGGTGTGGGGCATCTCGCCGGAGTTCCCCCGAAGCGGGCTCGGAGCCCTCACGTATGCCTTGCGTCACGCAGGCACGGTCGGGCGTCCGGCGGGCGGGAGCGGCATGGTTCCGACGTCGATCGCGGCGAGCTTCGCCGCGATGGGCGGTTCGCTGTGGCTTTCGTCGTCGGTCGCCTCGATCGATTGTGAAGGCGAGCGGGTACGCGGCGTCACCCTCGTCGATGGAACACAGGCGTTCGCCCAGGTCGTGGTGTCGGCATGCAATCCGCACGACACGTTCTTGAAGTGGTTGCGCGATGCACCGTCGCAGGCGCAGCAGATGCTGGCTCGCTGGCAGGCGATACCTCACCAACAGGGTTACGAATCCAAGATCGACGCGATTGCGTCACGCATCCCACGCCTGCGCGTGCTCGACGGCCTCGACCACCTGGGCGACGGCGTCGACCCGCTGAACGCAACCACGGTCATCGCTCCCCCGCTGACCGACATCCACCGTGGGTACGAGCGGATGGCCGAAGGCGGCGTGCTCGAACAGCCGGGAATGCTCTTCAACGTGCCGACGGTGCTCGACGCCTCGATGGCACCGCCCGGCACCCAGCAGGGCACGCAGACCGGTCACGTCATTAGCCTCGAAACGCTGTACACGCCGTACACGCTGCGCGGTGGATGGGTCGGCAGCACCGAGCCGCGTCGATGGCTCGAACAGTTCGCCACGCTCGTTCAGCCTGGTTGGCTCGACAGCATCGGCGAGTGGCGGGCGATGACCCCGGATCGATACGAGCGCGAGTTCCACCT
>JAYURF010000312.1:0-4558 GCA_043756365.1 Acidimicrobiales bacterium | reverse complement strand
CGACGATCGTCGAGGCGCTCGACTGCTACGACTACGGGAACTCGGGCAGGACCTGCCACGCAACAACGGAGCGGTGCTGCTTCCTGGCGACACGCTTGGCGACTCCGACCCGTCCTGGACGGCGCCGCCAACCGACGCGGAAGCGGAGGCGATCGACAGTGTGCGGACGAGCCGAACGCTTGCCGGGCGTCTGCAAGCTCTCATCCAGTAGACCGCGACGGATCGGCCGGCGGTCACACCTCGGCGGTGTGGTCGCCGAGGTCATTGGCGTCCTCGGCGTGGATCCAGGACATCGGGTCGGATCGGTCGTCTAGGACGACGGGCTCGCCGCAGAGCTGGCACAGACGACGCGTACCCTGCAGCACGACCTCTCGAACGAGCGGTCGCCCGCCCGGGTCGGCGACTCGGAGCGCCTCTGCGTAGGTCGCAGCGTCGGCCTGTTCCCAGAAGCCCGCAATCGGAGCATCCGCTTGCCCCGTGGCAAGCACCAGCCACACCCTGGTTCCGCCAGGCCTCGCGCTCTGACTCGTCGCCCGCTCGTCCGGCATCGTTCCCCCTCCCAAGCCAGAGTGAGCTCGATCTGCGGGCGCTTCGCAACCAGAGAGGCATCGATTCTCGACTTCTTACAACCTGAGAGATATCATCCATGTTGTGAACAAATCGCCGACGCCATCGCTCTTGCCGATCTTTCGATCGCAGCAGCAGGCCGAGTTGCTCGCACTCATCCTCGGCGACCCGACGGCCGAACACAGCATGACCGAACTCGCCGAACGGACCGGCGTTCCGTACGCCTCGGTTCATCGCGAAGTCGAACGCGCCGATGCTGCGGGGCTCGTGTCGAGCCGCCTCGTCGGGCGGACACGGCTCATTCGAGCCGACGTGTCGAGCCCCTACTTCGCTGGCCTGTCGGACGTACTTGTCAAAGCCTTCGGCGTGCCGTGGGTGATCGGGCAGGAGCTGGCTCGAGTCGAGGGCATCGACGCGGCATACATCTACGGATCGTGGGCAGCACGGTTCTCAGGCGAAGACGGTGACCGACCGGTCGGCGACATCGACCTTCTCGTGCTCGGAGGACCGGACCGTGACGAGGTGTACGCCGCAGCCAGCGCGGCCGAGCACAGGCTCGGACGGGCGGTACAAGTGACCATCCGGTCGGCCGACTGGCTGACCGACGGCAGCGGCACGTTTCACGACACCGTCGCCGGACGACCCATGGTTCCGGTGCCGATGGCTACGCGAACAGCTCGGGAGGATCAGTTCCCAGCAACCGCTCGACCGCCTCGACGACCGTCCGCGAAGTCGTCAGGGCCCAAGCAGCATCGTCGCGGCTGATCTCCGCGCTCGACGGGTCGAAGTATTGAGCGGCGTGGCGCGTCCGGCGAAGGCGTTCGAACGTTGGCTTGGCGAGGCCAGGGATCGCCTTCGCGAATTGCCCGCTGACGGCATCCTCGACGGTCACGTGCGAGCCCTCGCCACCGGTGGCGCGCAGCCCTTGTCGGATGAGCAGTGCCTCGGCGGCCATGCGGTAAGCGTCGTAGGCGGCGGCGAACGCGCCCTCGACGTCACCGGCAGCGAGGCCACCATCGGCAGTCAGAAGGCGTCGGGTGGCTCGTCCGATGATTGTCGCCGATGACTCGCCAGCGGTACTCCCATCGATCCGTTCGAGTCGGCCGCGACTGAGCAAGTAGTCGATCGTGTTGCGTCCCTCCGTCGGCGTCGCCATGGAAGTCACCGTATTTGGAGGGTGTCACGCTGCAGCCGGTCACGGACGTAGCGCCGGATCTCGCCGAGCGGGATGCGGCGTGAGCGGCCGATGTGGACCGAGGCGAGCTGGCCGGTGGTGAGCAGGTCGTAGAGCGACCCTCGGCTGACGGAGAGGAACCGGGCAGCGTCCGGCAGGGTGACGAGGCGGAGATCATCGTCGAGGTCGGCGAATTCAGTTCCGGTGGCGTGCATCGTGCGCTCCTCTTGATCGTGCGAGTACACCGGGATACAGAGGCGCGTTTCGCTCGGGCGCAGCACTTTGCCGGCAGATTTCTCACGCGATCGCGTCGACAGTCGCGATGCCCTCACGCGACTGACCACGCGATCGCGTCACCTCAACGCGATCGCCCACGCGACTGTGCGCGCAGTCGCGTGGTCAGCAACATCGCTTGCGCACCCTTGGCCTCTCAGGCCGACATCAGGTCGGCCTCGACGCGCCGGAGGCCCTCATGCCCTGCCCCTCACTCCGCTTGGTACTCAGCCGAACGTGGCCCAACTCGCTCGTCCGCGACTCGAAGCTGGCGAGCCACAGCTCGTCGCTCAGCGCCGGCGCATTGCCCGAGACCTACGGGCGGGCGCTGAGTGCCTCGGCCGCCGGAGGCGCACGCGACTGTCGATTCAGCGACGGCCGCGCAGCCGTGATGCAAGTGCGTCCACTTTCTGTCGTGTCCGGCACCGCCGGCTCGAGCCCGTTCGGTCCTTCGCCGATCGGCACGTTGGGGTGGTTGTGATGTTGTCGCTGGCGAAGCTTGGTCGGGGCTGCGAGGGGTACTACCTCAACGCAGTCGCGAAGGGTGCGGAGGACTACTACATCGGTCGCGGCGAGGCGCCGGGGTACTGGGCCGGCAGGGGAGCCGAGCTGCTCGGCCTCGATGGCGAGGTGACGCCCGAGGCGCTGCGGGCGATCCTCGCCGGCACTGGTCCCGACGGCTCGATGCTCGGCGCGGCCAACCGGACTGTGCCCGGTTTCGACCTCACCTTCTCCGTGCCGAAGTCCGTCTCGGTGCTCGCTGCGCTCCGTCCCGAGCTGTCGGAGCAGATCGTCGACGCGTGCGAGATCGCTGTCGCCCGGTCGATCGCCTGGCTGGAGGAGAACGCCTGCTTCAGCCGACGCGGCCACAACGGTGTCGAGCACGTCGACGGTGACGGCTACGTAGCGGCCGCGTTCCGTCACCGCACGAGCCGGGCTGGCGACCCGCAGCTCCACTGGCACGTGCTCGTCGCCAACACCACCCGCGGCCCCGACGGCCGGTGGCGCACGCTCGACGGCACTCGCGTCTACCCGGCGCTGCGCACTGCCGGCTTCCTGTTCGAAGCCGAGATGCGCCACGAGTTGACCCACCGCTTCGGCGTCCAGTGGCGGCCGGCGCGCAACGGCATCTCCGAGATCGACGGCGCGCCCGCCGCCGTGCTGCGGCACTTCTCCAAGCGACGCAGCCAGATCGAGGACCGGCTCGCGATCAAGGGCTACTCCAGCGGCCGGGCCGCGCAGGTCGCAGCGCTCAGCACACGCGACCGCAAGGCCGACCCGGATTCGGATCAAACGCTGCGCGAGCGGTGGGAACGCGAAGCCGAGTCGATCGGCTTCGACCCAGCGACCCTCGATCAGCTGCTCGCCCGTCCCCGTCGGGTGCTGGTGCTCGACGACGCGATCCCGGTTGCGCTGAGCCCGAAAGGACTGACGCACAAGAAGTCCACGTTCACGCGTCTCGACGCGCTTCGCGATCTCGCCGAGCGAGATACCGACGGCGCGACGATCGACGAGGTCGAGCGGGTCACCTCGCGGTTGCTCGACGATCCGGAAGTGGTCGACCTCGGCGTCGACACGAATGGCAGCGAGGACGTCGAACTGCGTTCCGGCCGACGGATCGGCACGGTCACTCACCGCTACTCGACTCGCGAGCTGCTGGCGTTGGAGCAACGGATCATCGACCTCGCGCTTCGGCACAGCACGACTCCTCGCCCGCATCTCCTGCCCTCGGTCACGAAGCTCGTGCTCGCCACCAAGCCCGGCCTGTCCGGTGAGCAGCGCGCCGCAGTGCACCGCCTCCTCACCGGCGAGAGGCTCGTCGACTCGCTCATCGCCGCTGCCGGCAGCGGCAAGACCTACAGCCTCAACCTCGCCCGCGAGATTTGGGAAGGCTCCGGCTACCGAGTGATCGGCGCCTCGCTCGCCGCCCGAGCGGCCAAGGAGCTGGAAGACCAGGCGCACATCCCGTCACGCACGATCGCCAAGCTGCTGATCGACCTCGACCGTGGCACCGAGCAGCTCGACGACCAGACGGTGCTCGTCATCGACGAAGCCGCGATGGTCGGCACCCGCGCCCTCGCCCGCCTGTTCGACGCGGCGGACGCCGGCGGCTCACGACTCATCCTGGTCGGCGATCCCCACCAGCTCCAGTCGATCGAAGCCGGTGGCGTTCTGCGCGGGCTCGAGAAGCGCATGCCGACGATCGGCCTCACCGAGAACCGCCGGCAGCGGCACGCCTGGGAGCGTGCCGCGCTTGCCGACCTGCGCGCCGGTGAAGTGGGTCGCTTCCTCACCGCCTACCAAGCGAACGGTCGCATCCAGGCCGGCGACACGGCCGAAAGCGCCAAGCAGCAGCTGATCTCGCACTGGTCGACCCAGCTTCGCTCCCGGCGAGACGTCGTGATCCTCGCCCTTCGCCGCGACGACGTCGCCGACCTCAACCGCCTTGCTCGCAGCAAGATGCTCGATGGTCGGCGACTCGGCCCGGAGACGCTCGTCGCAGACGGCCTACTGAACGGAGTCCGAGGCGTGGTCACTGCGATC
>JAYURF010000311.1:0-4564 GCA_043756365.1 Acidimicrobiales bacterium | reverse complement strand
GTGACCAGACCGATGTCGAGTGCGGCCGCTGCGGAGAACGCCTCGCCGGTGAGGAACGGCGAGGCCAGCTTGCTCCACGGGCAACGCATGAGGATCGGCACGCTGATGATCGCGGGTGCGACCCCGATACGCACCTCGGTGAACGCAAACGTCACGTCGGGTTTCACCACCACCAGATCGCACGACGCCATCAACCCGATTCCGCCGGCGCGCACCGAGCCGTGCACCGCGGCAATGGTGGGTTGGTCGGCATCAATGAGCCGGCGCATCGCCCGCACCATCGGCCCCGAATCGGTCGGTCCGGCAGCACGTTCCTTCAGGTCGGCACCGGCGCAAAAGGAGGGCGCGGTATGGGTGAGCACGATCACGCGCACGTCGGACTGCTCGGCCCGGTCGAGTGCGGCGTGCAATGCGGCGACGAGCGATAGCGACAGCGCGTTGCGGTTGCCCGGCGAATCGAGCGTGATCGTGGCGACCCCGCCGTCCACATCGCAGCGCACCGGAACGTCGACCACGGCGGCGACCCTACTCCGCCGGGTCAGCGAGTTCGCTTGTCGACTTTCACACCGTGGAGGTGGATTTCTCGACAACCGGCTGCGCGACGGCGGCGGCGGCTTACTCGGGCGTCGCGGCGGTGATCTCGCTGAGGAACGCCACGACGTCGGCGCGGTGGCGCGTGCGGCGCATCGGCGGGAGCGCCTTGACGATGTCCCACCGGTACGTGGCCGTACCGAGGCGCGGGTCGAGCACCGCGACCACCCCACGGTCGGTCGAGGTGCGGATCAGGCGGCCCGTCGCCTGGGCGAGCAGCATCGAGGCGCGGGGGATGTCGATCTGGGCGAACGCAGCCGAGCCGAGCAGTTCGCGGCGGGCCGACAACAGCGGATCATCCGGCCGCGGGAACGGGATGCGGTCGATGATCACCAGGCTGAGCGTGCGCCCCGGGATGTCGACACCCTGGAAGAAACCGGCGGTCGCGAACAGGCAGGTCTCCTCGTCCTTCATGAAGGCCTTGATCAGCGCGGTCTTGGGCAGGTCGCGCTGGGTGATGATCGGCTCGACCACCTTCAACCGCACCGCTGCTGCTGCCTCGTCCATCGCTTTCCAACTGGTGAACAACGCAAGGGTGCGGCCCCCCGCCGCGTTGATCAACGCGGCGATCTCGTCGTGGGTTGCCGCAGCGCGGGCTGGCGAGCGCGGGTCGGGGAGGTGCAGCGCGCAGTACAGCATTGCGTGGTGCTCGTAATCGAACGGGCTGCCGACGTCGATCACGTCTGCGGTGGCCGGATCGATGCCCACCCGCTGCGCGAGCGAGGTCGGGATCGTCGCGCTGGTCAAGATGGCGGTCCGACGCGACCACACCCCGGCCTGCAGCACCGGCCCCACGTCGAGCGGGGCGATCTCCAGGCGCGGATGTTCCGGGCCACCCGACACGAACGCGACTGAGCCGTCGAGCTTGCCGAGGCTGGTGTCGATGTGTTCCTGCACGCGGGTGGCAAGTTGCTGGGCGCGCAGCTTGCGTTGCTTGGAGTCTTCGACGGTGGTGTCGATTGCGCGCAGCGCCGACTGCGCCGCCTCGATACGGCCACGGCAGTGCACCAGCGCCTCCTGCAACGCCACCGGAAACGGGGCCGGCAAGCGTTCGCCGACGAACGGCGACAACACGTCGCGCATCACCTGCGCCGACTCGGCCACACCGCCGATGATCGCCGGGTCGTCGAGGATGCGACGCAAGGCGCCGGCCAGGGTGACGAAGCGGCCGGGCCCGATCTGCACCCCGACCGTGTCGCTCATGATGTCTTCGAGCTGGTGCGCCTCGTCGACGATCAACACATCGTGGTCGGGCAGGATCACGCCGCCGCTGGCCACATCGAGGCCGTACAGGTGCATGTTGACCACCACGACATCGGCTGCGGCGGCACGCTGGCGGGCGAGCTCGGCGAAGCACGGCCCACCGAGTGGGCAGCGGGTGGCGCCGGGGCACTCATCGCCGCTTACCGTGACCGCTCGCTGTGCTGCCTCGCTGGCCGCCCAGTCGATCTCGGCCAGGTCGCCGGTCCGGGTGGTCGCAGCCCATGCCGCGAGTCGCTTGATGTCGGCCTTGGTGGTGACGGCCATGCCATCGAGTTCGAGCTTGCCCTCCTCCTTGTCCTGCAGCTCGCGGAGCCGCTGCAGGCACAGGTAGTTGCTGCGCCCCTTCAGCACCGCCCACTCGAACGGGCGGCCGAGGTGCTCGTCGAGGAACGGCAGGTCCTTGGCCGCCAACTGGTCCTGCAATGCTTTCGTTGCCGTCGCGACGATCACCGATTTGCCTGCCAACACCGCGGGGACCAGGTAGCCCATCGTCTTGCCCGTGCCTGTGCCCGCCTGCACGATCAGGTGCCGCCCGCTGGCGACCGCAGCTGAAACCGCAGCCGCCATCTCGCGCTGCCCGTGCCGGTCCTCGGCATGGGGAAGCGCGGCGGTCACCGTCGCGAGCGCTGTGAGGGTCGAATCGGTCATGTGCCTGGTTCAGTGTGGCTGGATCAGCGTGCGCTCAGCGCGAGCGCGGCGTCGAGTTCGGCGGCGTCGAACTCGGGCCAGGTCCGCTCGGTGAAGTACACCCGCGCCCCGACGATCTGCCACAGCATGAAGTTGGAAATGCGTTGCTCCCCGCTGGTGCGCACCACCACATCGACTGCGGGCAGCTCAGGCAGGTACAGGTGCTGGGCGATGCTCGCATCGCTCACGGTCTCGCCGGCGCGGCGGGCTTCGTGGGCGGCGTGCACCAACTCGGCGCGCGAGCCGTAGTCGAAGGCAACCGTCAGCACCATCCCGGTATTGCCGGCGGTGTCGGCGACCGCTTTGCGGATGGCCCGCTGCACGTACTTCGGCGTGCGCGCCCCGGGTGTGTCGAACGGGCGCCCCATCCACTTCACCTGCACGTTCAACTCGTTCAGCTCGCTCACGCGGCCGAACAGGCGTCGGTGCAACCCGAGAATGTGGCGAACCTCGGCTCGCGGTCGGACCCAGTTCTCGGTGGAGAACCCGAACACGGTGAGCCAGCCGACGTTGCGGGTGACCGCTACCCGGACGAGCGAAGCCAGGTTCTCCTCGCCTTCGGTATGCCCAGCCGTGCGCGGCAGTCCGCGCCGTTTTGCCCATCGGCCGTTGCCGTCCATGATGCACGCGATGTGCGCCGGCGGTGCGTCGGATGGCGGGTCCGGCGGTTGGTCCGGCAGGGGAGCGGGCTCGTCAGTGATCCGGTCACGTTAACCCGCTGCCCTCGTAGGCCGGCTGCCACATCGCGGGTGTTCGTTCGGTGACACCGTGAGGTGGGAGACTTGTTGCCATGAAGCGTCCCGTGCCGACCAGCGCCGAGCAGCAGTTGCGGCACGTGATGGTCGTCGGTGGAACGGTGGCCGAATGGGGCCGGCTCGACGACGAGCAGTGGGCGCAGCGGGTGGTCACGCTCGGTTCGGTTGCCGCCGCCGCTGGCGCGGGTTGGCTCTCGCTACGCCCGTTCGAGCGCGGCGCTGATGCCGATGCGGCTCGGCCGGTGCACCACAGCGTGGTCGATCACGTGGGGTGCGTCGTCATCGTCGACCCCACCCCGGATGGACGCGAGCGTTTGGTCGTTGCGCTCCGCAAGCTCGCCGAATCCGATCAGTTGACCGAGCCGGCGGTCGCTGCTGCGCTGCTCGCCCCGGCGACCACCGAGCCCGATCTGATCCTCGTGCTCGGACCACACGACCGCCTACCCAGTTCGCTCGTGTGGGAGCTCGCCTACAGCGAGCTCGTCTACGTCGACACGCCGTGGGCCGAGCTGTGTGCCGATGACCTCATCGGCGCGATCACCACGTTCCGCCAGCGGCACCGCCGTTTCGGCGGGCTCGACTGACGACGCGTCGCCGATGGCCTCGCCGCTGTATCGCGACACCGGGGTGGTGTTGCGCACCTACAAGCTTGGCGAATCCGACCGGATCGTGGTGGTGCTCACCGAAGCACACGGCAAGGTCCGCGCCGTCGCCAAGGGTGTACGCAAGACCACGTCAAAGTTCGGGGCGCGGCTCGAACCCCTGAGCCACGTTCGCCTGTTGCTGTATCAGGGCCGCGAGCTCGACATCGTGAGCCAGGCCGAATCGGTCGAGTCGCTGGCGCCGCTCGTCAGTGATCTCGACCATCTGACCAACGGCTTGGCGATCCTCGAAGCGGTCGATCAGATGACGATGGAACGCGAGCCGGCGCCACAGCTGTACCGCATGCTTGTCGGCGCGCTGCGCACCGTGGCGCAACGCTCGGGACCGCTGGTGGTGTCGTCGTTCTACTGGAAGTTGCTCGCGTTCGAAGGGGTGCGGCCCGAGTTGGATGAGTGCGTGCGTTGCGGCGCACCTGAGCCACTGGTGGCCTTCGATGTAGTGGAGGGTGGCGTGCTGTGCCGGGCCTGCCGAACTGGCGTCCCGATCTCGGCAGCCGCGCTCGAGGTGATGCGGATGGTGCTCGGCGGTCGACTCAACGAAGCCCTGCTCCTGCCCGCCGGCCCTGTCACTCACGAAGTCGCCGGCCACGCCAACCGGGCGCTGGA
>JAYURF010000310.1:0-1697 GCA_043756365.1 Acidimicrobiales bacterium | reverse complement strand
TTCTCAACTCGAGGCGGTGGCAATCGCCCGACGGGTCGGGCTGCTCCCCGACTGAGCCGAGGCCAGCGAGGTCACCCGAAGTCTCACCTTGACGGTGGGGACGGATCCTTGCCAAACGCCTGGGTGTCGGGCTGGCGCGGGAGCGTGACCAGGAACCTGGCACCGCCGCGCTCGCTGGGCATGCACCGAGCTGAACCACCGTGGAACCTGGCAAACTGCTGCACCAGGAACAGCCCGAGTCCGGTACCGGGCCGGTCGGCCGACCGTTCGCCGCGCACGTATGCGGCGAACACGCTGACCCGCATCTCGTCGGGCACCCCGGGACCGTCGTCATCGACGGCGAGCTCGACGACGTCGGCTTTACCGACGGCGCTGATCAAGATCTTGCACCCAGCGGGGGTGTGGGTGATGGCATTGCTGATCAGGTTGTCGACGATCCGTTCCACCTGCACCTCGTCGGCCCAGAGCATCAGATCGCCGCGGACAGCATCGACCGTGATCGAGTGCGTAGCCCCGGCAAGCTCGCGGGCGCTCTCATAGATCAACTGCTCGAGATCAACCCGCGTTCGACGCGGCGCTTCCAGCCCGGACCCGAGCCGGTTGGCCGCAACGAGATCTGACAGGACGCCTTCGGTGCGCCGCGCTTCGGCGCGAACCCGGCTGATCATCTCGGTTCGTTGGAACTCGCTGATCGCATCGGCGCGGTCCTCGAGGATCTCGGTCATCATCCGGATCGCAGCGAGCGGGGCGCGGATGTCGTGGGACACCGCAGACAGCAACGCAGCGCGCTCACGGGCGGCGCGGGCGAGATCGTCGAGGGACTCCTGCAACTGGTTTTTGAGCGTGAACAGTTCGGTCACGTCGGCGAAGGTCGTGATCGCCCCCGTGATCCGGTTGCCCGGCCCCCACAACGGGGCAGAGGTCACGAGCAACCAGCGGCGCGCCCCGTCGCTGGCCCGGCTGATGCCGATCACCTCGTCGCGAACCTCGATGCCGTGCCGCAACGCAATCGTGATCGGTCGTTCCTCGTCACCGTAGAGGGTCCCGTCTGCGTGTGTCGCTCCGAGGCGGCGATCGTTGGCGTTGCGGCCCAGAAGGTCAGCCCGCACCGAACCAAGGATGGTCTCGGCCGCGGGGTTGCATTCCACCATGACGCCATTGACGTCGTACACGAGCGCACCTTGGGTGAGCGCCTGCAGGACACTACGGAACCGTTGTTCGCGGACCACGATCTGGTCTCGATCACGGGATTGCGCGGCAAGCGCGGCCCGCAGCACGAAGAGCTGTTCCACCTGACGTGCGAGTGCGCTGAGCATCTCGATCTGGGTTTCGGGGAACGGCTGCGGCGTGTGGTGCACCACTCCGAGCACTCCGACGGCAACCCGGTCGAGGTCGTACAGGGCAAACCCGGCGTAGCTGCGCGTCGGCGCGCCGAACGACCAGTCGGCGAAGCGTTCGTCGGTAGCAGTGTCGGTGACGATGAACGGGCCGTCGGAGCCGATCGCGTACGCTCCGATCGAGTGGTAGCTCGGCACGAAGTCGACATCGATACCGACCTTCGCCTTGAACCATTGGCGATTTCCGTCGAAGAAGCTGATGAACGCCGCCGGAGCCTGGCAAACACGGGCAGCCAGCATGGCGATGTCGTCGTAGGCCTGTTCCGGCGGCGTGTCGAGGATGCCCAGGCGTTCGGCAGC
>JAYURF010000309.1:0-1698 GCA_043756365.1 Acidimicrobiales bacterium | reverse complement strand
GCGGATCGGCGTCAGTGCTCGCTGGTTCTCGCGGAGTGCGAGGCGCATGTCGTCGGGGCCGAGGTCGACGAAGTCGCCGATCCACTTGCGCGGCTCGGCGAGGCCTTCCGGGTGGGGCCAGTCCGAGCCGAGAAGGATGCGATCGGCACCGTGCACGTCGCGCAGATGGGCGATGGTGTCCTCGTAGAACGGGGCGACCCAGACGTGCTCGCGGAACGACTCGATCGGGTCGCGCTTGAACAGTTGCGGTGTCTTGCCGTAGGTGACCCTGAGGCGACGGTGCAGCTCCGGCACCCAGGCCGAACCGAGCTCGAGCGTGGCGACCCGGAGTGTGGGGTGGCGGTCGAAGAGACCGTGGCAGATCATCGCCGCCATCATGTCGAAGATCGGGCGTTCGAGAGCGATCGACAGCACCTCGGTGAGCGGCGACGCCTTCATGCCCATGTAGCGGGTTGGCTCGCCCCAATCGGCCAGGTACTTCGTGTAGCCGGCATCGCCGGCGTGGATCGACACGATCGTGCCCGACTCGGCGAGCTTGGCCCAGATGCGGTCATGGACCGGGTCGGCGGGCGACTTCGGCTTGCCGTGCGGGCTCGACACCGGGCCGGCGCGCATGATGATCATGCGAGCACCCAGGGCGAGCACGCGGTCCAGTTCGGCTTCGGCAGCGATGGGGTCGATCAGTGAGATCATCGGGCCGGTGATGATGCGGCCATCGCGGTCGTAGCCCCAGTCGTCGTGGAGCCAGCGGTTGTAGGCGGTGAACACGGCCATCGCCGAATCGGGGTCTTCCTGCAGCATCTCCTCGATGCCGAGGCCGAGGCTCGGGATCATCCAGGTTTGTTCGACGCCCTGCACGTCGAGGCGCTTGATGCGGGCGTCACGGTCGCGGTACTCGGGCTGGATGGGCTGCATCTTGACGATGTCGCGCATCTCCTTCGCGTCGTGGTTCTCGGCGCGGAAGTAGACCTCCATCGAGCCGGGCACGCCCACGGGATCGTACGTCGGGTTCGGTACCACGGTGAGCTGCCGGGCGTTGATCACCAGCGACGCGCGCCCACCGATTTCGGCCCACTTGACGACGCTGCGGTACTTCTGGTCCAAGTGCCGGGTCAGGCAGTCAAGTGGCTCGTAGTAGTGCTGGTCGGCGTCGTACAACTTGTAAGCGACATCGGGTTCGATCGTGGTCGTCGGTTCATCTGCGAGTGTCGTCATGGGGTTCCTCCGGTACCAGGTGCGATCACTGGTGAATCGCACGTCACCAAAAACTTGACATTATCGTCAGATCGATGGCTTGTCGAGAGCGGGGAGCCACCGACGCTCGCCACGTTCCGGTCACGCGAGTTCGGGGATCAGCGGGGTGTAGCGGTCGATGAACGGCAGTGTGGTCGCCGGGTCGTCCCAGCCGATTCGGCTGGCACCGATGATCGTGCGCACGATGCCGAGCTCGCGGTAATGGTGGAGGGTCTCGGAAGTCGGGTCGCCAAACGTGACCAGCGAGATGGGGATGTCGCGCCCCATCTTGGCGGCCGCGTCACGGAATCGCGCCACCTTCTTCGCGACCCCGTTGGGCTGCGGGCCGCCCAGCGCGATGTCCATCGGCATCCACTCGTCGGCCCAGCGCACGGCATGCTCGGTGCCGAGCTTGCCGCCGGTGCCGAGCAGCACCGGTGGGTGCGGCCGCTGCGCCGGCTTCGG
>JAYURF010000308.1:0-13531 GCA_043756365.1 Acidimicrobiales bacterium | reverse complement strand
GGTGAGCAAGGGGCCGCAACCGTTGGCGCAATCGCACCCAGGCGCCGCAGCGCGTGCTGGGAGCACTGCCGGCGCCGGCACATCGAGGACGATGGCGGCGCGTAGGGCGATCCATGGGCCAAAGACGGGATGGACGCAGAGGTGGCTGGGCGAGAGCCAGGCGAGGCCGGCGACATCGGCGAGCTGTTGGATCGCAATGCGCCGAGGCGGTGGTTCGTGGGAGTAGCGGACGTCGATCAGTTCGGCCAGCCGGGCGGTGGCGGTACCGATGAGGGCTTCGACATACGCATCGACCGGGTCGGTCGGTTGGGGGTCCTGGCTGAGCACGAACGACGTGATGTGTGGCCAGACCGCACGGGAGTTCCCAATGACGATCGCGAGGCACTCGTCGGCGCCGGGGAGGTGGAACGGCGTGTCGACGAGCGCGTTGTACGCACCGACCGAGGTGGCCGCATGGAGGTCGAGGCCCCCGTCGGCACACGTCGACGCGATCGTCGCAGCCATCTTGGAACCGGCCAGAGCCTCCATCTTTGCCACGGTAGCGAGCGGGTTCAACCGCCGGTGGTGGCGATGACGTAGCTCCCGATCAGGCTGATGGCTGCGACTGCGGCCGGTGTGGCGTACGCAGCCCATTTGGGGAATGCCTTCCAGCGCGGCGCGAGCATGATGAAACCGCAGATCGCCCCAGCGACGGCACCACCGACGTGGCCGCCTTTGGAGATCCCGGGGATCGTGAACGTGAGCACCACGTTGAGCAACAAGGTGGTCCCGATTCCCGTGCTCCAGATGCTGATGCCCTGGCGATGCATGCTCACCGCGGCCGCTGCCATCAGGCCGAACACGGCTCCCGACGCGCCGCCGGCGATGCCGCGCGAGCTTTCGATCAGCACGCCGAAGGACCCGCCCAGCAGTGCGGCTCCGTACAACATCCCGAATCGCAGACGCCCGAGCTGGCGTTCGAGCATGTTGCCGAGTTGGTACAACAACCACATGTTCAGCGCGATGTGGATGATCCCGAAGTGCAAGAAGCCGGACGTGATGAGGCGGTACCACTCGTTCCGGCCGTCTTGGAGGAACGCAACGTTGAGGCCGAGCTCGAACTGGCGCAATGTGATCCCGCGGCGCCCGCCGAGCGAGGACGCGTCGCTGAGCGTGACGAACGCGAACATGGCGAGGTTGATGCCGATCAAGATGATGGTCAACAACGCCGGCTGACCGGCGTTCCAGTACCGGGCACGGGTCTTGATGTCGGGGCGGGCGGCCTTGGCGCAATCGATGCAATGCGAGCCGACCGCGGCCTGCACCAGGCACTCGCTGCATGCCGACTTCCCGCATCGGGTGCAACTTCGTCCCGCCTCGCGGTTGGGGTGGCGGTAGCAGCTCGGCAAGGTGCCGACGGGGCCGCTGGTAGGAAGCCCGGCCGACGGGGGAGGAGGTGGTGGCAACGCCATGAAATCAGGATACCGACGCCAGCCCGGCCCGCCAGCCAGCCTGGATCGGCCGGTCAGCTTGGCGCGGGGTCGATCACCATCGGCTCGGCGAGACCGGCGTCCCACCATCGGCGCAACACGCTCCACGCGTAGATCCCGGTGCTGTGCCCGTCGCTCCACTGGATGGCCAGGCCCCACGCTCCGTTGAGTTCGGCGTCGATGATGGTGATGTCATTGCTCTGGCCGGGTTGCGGCCAGGCGTCCCTGCCCGCCTCGCGCATTCCTCGGCATGACGCGCACGGACATGCGGCGCGCAGGTCGCGGACGGGGAACACGCACACCTGGTCGTCGTCGAAGGTGATCGTGACCGCGGTGTCGCGGACGATGTCGATATCGGACGGCGTGGCGCTCATAGCCCGGCCGCCATGAGGATGTAGGCGATCAGCACGATTGCGATGATGGCACCGTTGTAGGCCGTGTGTGCAGTTGCCGATTCGAGGGTGGCGTGCTGGCGCGACCGGCTGGCCGCAAAGTCGCGCAAGTACACGCGCAGGAAGTAGGCGCCGCCGATCGACAGCGCCAGTGCGGCACCGAGCGGGATGCCAATAATTGCATGGACCAACCCGAACTGCAGCGTCCTCGCCACACGCTTGAACGGCGACCATGATTCGGCCCCGCTGCGAAAGATGCGCTCCTCGGCCGCGGCGAACAATGGGAGCGCTGGAATCAGCATCGCCATGAAAATCAACGGGATCAGCCATTCGAACGCACTCCCCGCAGTGGCGTCGGACGACCCGAACACCGGGTTACCCTCTCCTCCGATCATCGACCACCACCCCCAGTCGAGTCCGGGGACATGCACGAGCAACGAAGCGGCGATCAGCACCGCAGCGAGCACCAGGGGGATCGGCCACACGTGACGCCACCCCAGCCGGGCCAGCACGGCGCGCACCATCGCCCTGCCCGGACCCGAGCGTGACACCTTCAGACCGGTCGCCAGCCGCACCGCCATGAACCCCAGTACGGCGATCGATACCACGGTGGTCACCGGGTCACGGTACCGGCGCGGCCGTCAGGCAGGAGCCGCGATCCTGGCGGGAGCAGGCTCACCAGAGTGCGAGCGGCGAGTTGGCGCGGATCGTGGCGTCCTTGGTCAGCAGCGTGGCAGACGCCACTTCGGCGTCGGCGACGATGATGCGGTCGAAGGGATCGCGAGTCCACCGGAGCGCACCCGCCGAGCGCACGACGGCGAGCATGGTCGCCGCCGATGTCTGCAGCCCGATTCGTTCGTGGAGGTCACCGATGATCTCCGCGCCGCCGACGGTGAGCCGGCCGATCTCGTGCAGGTACGTGAGCTCCAGTTGCACGATCGGCGACACGACGGGAACGTTGGCCTCGATGGCGTCGATGACGGGCTGTGTGAGCCGGGCGATTTCGCCGGTGTACAACCAGACGATGACGTGCGTGTCGAGACGGATCACGCCTTCCATTCGTCAGACCAATCCAGGTGGACGAACTCCTCGCTTTCGCCCACCACGACGTCTGGGCGAGCGACCAGCCGCCCGAGGCGACCCGGATGACCCGGCGGTTCGTCGGCAACGATCCGCAACCGTCGACCATTGCGTTCGATCTCCACCGGTTCACCGGTGGCGAGTACGTGATCGAGGACACGATAGATGTCAGCACGGAGCTTTGAGGCAGTCAGCAGCACAGACAGAACTATAGTACGTACGTGTTACAAATACGTACGTACGTTTAGACGAGGGAGGTGCGCGGTAGCGATGTGGGGCCGCCGGCGCGTAGTTCGGCGATGGCGGGTACCGGGTCCGGGTCGCTGAAGCGGCTTTCGTCGTCGAAGTCGGCCTCGCGGCAGGTGCCGTCGACCACCCAGTACGACGCCTCGAGGGCGATGCCATTCGGGTCGGTGAAGTAGATCGATTGGAACACGTCGTGGTCGACTATCTCGGTCACCTCCGACCCGGCGGCCGTGATCCGCTGGCGGGTGACCAGCGGCATGCCCAGCACGCCGGCGTAGAAGCGCACGGTTGCGTCCATGTCGGGGGTGACCAGCGCCAAATGGTTGACCCCACTCCACACCGGAGCCGCCGGGAGATCTGTTGTTGTCGGTGACGTCATCGTCCGATTCTGTCACCGCAATCGCTCTGCCGCAGCCGACCTGGCGGAGCGTTGTGGACTTCGTGGGCAAGCCCGTCAAGCCAGGACAGGTTGCAGCCGATGACCTATCATGATGATTATGCGCCGCCGCTTGGGGACCTTGTACTGGCTTGGCGTGGCGGGAATCGTGGCCTCATGTGGGGGGTCCACCGACGGAGCGTCAGCAAGCCCCGGCACGACCACGTACTCCACCGAGGCTGCGGTGACCACACTGGCCGCAACGACCACGTCCTCGGCACCGCCAGTCGACGTCGACAAGGTCGACAAGTGCGTCACGTACGTGCAGTTCGCCGCGTTCACCGCCGACGCAGCGATGAGCAAGATCTGGGACGAAGCCGGCCAGAACGTGGCCCAACTCACACAGGACTGTGTGGAACTTGGCCGTTCAGATCCAGCCGAACTGACCCGCATCGCCGATGCCCAAACCCAACTCGATGCTTTCTTCGCCGCCAACGGCACCAGCACCACCAGCACGTCGTTACCCCGCGCGACCACCACGACATTTCCGGCGCCCACCCCGACTACCGCCGAGTCCACATCTGTGCCGGATACCGTCCCGTCTGCGACGGTCGGCCTGGTGCCGTAGTCGCTGATCTTGCCGCGCAGCGTTCCGTGACAGGATGGCCTGATGGGGTTGATGGCCTGATGGGGTTGATGGAGAGACGTGTCACGGTGCTCGACGGCGGGATGGGGCGCGAGCTGTGGCGGATCGGCGCGCCGTTTCGGCAGCCGGAGTGGTCGGCGCTGGCGCTGACCGAGGGGCCGGAGTGGGTGGTGCAAGCGCATGTGAACTTCATCGACGCCGGCGCGCGGGTGATCACCACCAACAGCTACGCCGTCGTGCCGTTCCACATCGGCGAGGAGCGTTTCGCTGCCGAGGCACGAGACCTCGCGGCAGTGTCGGGTCGACTCGCCCGCGAAGCAGTCGCCGTGGCTGGCGCCGGTGGCGAGACGGTGCGGGTGGCCGGTTCGCTCCCGCCGCTGTTCGGGTCGTACCTGCCGGAACGCTTTGATAGCAAGGATGCGCGGCGGATCATCGACCCACTTGTCGCGGGCCTCGCACCCTTCGTCGACGTGTGGCTTGGCGAGACGCTCGGCGGGATCGCCGAGGCAGCCGCGGTGCGCGAGGCGCTGGACCGGGCCGGCGATTCGCGGCCGCTGTGGATCTCGTACACGCTCGATGACGACCGTCCCGGCTACCTACGATCCGGTGAACCAGTGCGAGAAGCTGTGGCGGCGGCGCTCGAGCTCCGCTCGACGGCGGTGCTGTTCAACTGCAGCCAGGCCGAGACGATCGGTCAGGCGATTGGAACAGCGGTCGAGTTGATCGACGTGGCGGGTCGAGCAGACGTGGAGGTTGGTGGGTATGCCAATCGCTTCGTCGCCTCGCACACGTCCACGGGGGAGGCGAACAGCGATCTCTCACTGTTCCGCGACGATCTCGACCCCGACGCCTACGGGGGGTTCGTCGAGCAGTGGCTCGACCGCGGCGCGACGATCGTTGGCGGCTGCTGCGGCATTGGCCCGGACCACGTCGCCCATCTGGCCCAGCTCGCAACCCGGTGAACGAATCCGGGGTTACCGGGTGATGGGTGCGGCGGGGAACGTGATCGGGCCGAGCGCGTTGCGAATCGCTCGCGCCACGTCCAGCGGAGTGCGATCTTCCATGAACGGGCCGACCACCTGTACCGCCAGCGGCAACCCGCCCGAGGTGAAGCCAACCGGGATCACGGTGGCGGGGAGGTACGCCATGCCGATCAGCATCGTCCACCACAGCAGGTCGATGTAGGGCCGTTCGCTGCCGTCGATGGTGATCGTGCGATCGATGATCGTGCCGGTCTGAACATGAGGAAACGGTGGTGTCACGATCACCGGACAGATCAAGGCGTCGACCTCACCGAACCACGCCGCCCATCGGCGGCGGATCTGCGCCCGGGTCACATCGGCGGCGAGCCACGATTGGTGGGTCGTGGTATACGGGCTGATGAGCTGGGCGACATCTGCTGGCGTGTCCGGCGACGACGTCAGCGCAGCGAAGAACTCGGTCTCCTCAACTCCCAGCGCAGGGGTCGTCGCGCTGGCGATCAGGAACCCGCCGAGCTGACTGGCTGCGTTGGCGTCGATATCCGGGCGTGCCTCACGGTCGAGGCGCGCCCCGAGCGACGCCAGCACATCGGCGGCACCCTCGACGGCGGAGATGGTGTCGATCGACGAGGGGCAACTCGCATCGCTGGACCACACCGCGACCCGGTACTCGTCAATGCGCCGATGCCGAGCTGCGGGCAGTTCATGGCGGACCGCCACCGCACGATCAGGAGGCGGTCCGGCGATGATGTCGAGCAGCAGTTCGGCGTCGTCGACCGACCGAGTGAGCGGGCCGTGCACGTTGATGTCGGGCTCTGTCGTGCCGTAGTCGACCCGGTCGAGGTAGCCACCGCATGGCACGAGGCCGAAGCTCGGCTTGTGGCCGACCACGCCGCAGTAGGCGGCGGGAATCCTGATCGAGCCGCCGATGTCGGTGCCCAGTTCAAACCCGGTGAACCCGAGCGCCACGGCCGTTGCCGCGCCACCGGAAGAACCTCCGGGAACCAGCGACGTGTCCCACGGGTTGTTGGACGTGCCGAAGATGTCGTTGAAGGTCTGGATGTCACCGGACCAGCGCGGCACGTTGGTCTTGGCAAACGGGATCGCCCCGGCAGCGCGGACCGCGGCGACGACATCGGCGTCGCGCTCGGGGACGTGGTCGGTGTGCTCGATCGCCCCGCCGGTCGACCGCATCCCAGCCACGGCGAGCGCGTCCTTCACCGTGATCGGGATGCCATGCAACGGGCCCGTGCTGCGGCCTGCTGCCGTCTCGGCATCAGCGACTGAAGCGGCTGCAGTGGCCCGGTCGAGGTCGAGGGTGATGACGGCGTTCACCGCCGGGTTCATCGCTTCGATCCGCGACGCGTACAGATCGAGCAGCTCGCGTGACGACACCTTGCGCTCGGCGATGAGCTGCGCAAGTCGGGTCACCGGCAGGTCGTGTACCTCGTGTTCAGTCATCGGCTCAGCGTAAACCGATGACTTGGACAACTTGACAGAAAACTGCAACGGGCCAGCCCTCGTGGAGGACTGGCCCGTTGCAGTAGATCAGGTGAGCTCGATCAGCTGGTGAACCAGCCGCTCGCATCGGCGACGAGGTGGCCGCCGGCCTGACTCAGCATCGTCACGCGGCCTGCGGTGCCCAGCTTGATGGCGACAGCGTTGGGCATGATCTGCCCGGCGATGTCGGCATTCAAGTTCGATACAGCTGCAGCGGGTGCCGGATCGCCAACGGGGTACACCGTGACGAACCCTGGCGCAACCACGTTGACTGCGGTCACGTTGAGGAACGCAGCTGAAGCTGTGGCCGGAATCCCGCCCGTCCCGCCGACGGCGACGTCGATGGAACCGTTCTGGATGAGTGCTGCAGCCGGAGCTCCGAGTCCTTCACGGGTGTCAAGGATTCGGTTCGGGGTGAGTGACACGAAGAGACCGCCGAAGCCGCCCCGACCAGTGGAATCGCTGAACCAACCGGCGACATCAACGATGAGGTTGCCGCCGAGTTGTGTTTCCACGCTGATGTTGCCGTTGGCTCCGACGGGGACGACGGCCAGGTTGGCCACCGTTCCACCGGTGCGCTGCACATTGAGGTTCGAGGTGGCCGGCTTGGCCGCGCCGCTGGCCCATGCCCGTACGTAACCGGGCAGCGTGGCGTCATCGATGGTCAGGTTGACGATCACGGCCGACACGCCGGTCTCGGGAACACCGAAGCGTCCAGTCACGTCGACCTCGACCGTCGTTGCTGCGGCAGGCTTGGTCGTGCTGGCCGTTCGCGAGTCGTAGGCGCGGCCCGGCGTGACCGCAGTGAAGCGGCCGGCGGTTCCGGTCGGGGGTGCGTAGTAGCCGAACACGTCGACCACGATGTGGGCACCGTGTTGGACGTAGACGTTGACCCTGCCGTTCGCTCCGATTCCAACCGAGGCCAGGCTGGCCTTGGTGCCACCGGTGGTGAGGTTGTTGTTCGATGCCAACGGTCGGCCTGCACCGCTCGGGAAGACGGTGATGAAGCCGTCCTGGCTCGCTTCGGTACCGGTGACGTTCAGGACAACACCGGTTGCGTTGGCGGGTACGCCGCCGGCGCCAGTGACCTGCACCTCGAGCGTGGTATCGATGCCGGGCTTGGTGGCACCGCCTTCACGGGTGTCGAGTAGGCGGGCCGGGGTCACCGGGGTGTACTGCGACGCCCCCGTTGGCAGCACCGGTACGACGGTGATGTCGGTGATCGGGGTCGTACCAGCACCAACGTTGCCGATGACGTACGACTGACCGCTGGCCAGGTCGACGGTGTAGAACCCGGTCAGACCAGCGGAGCTGAATGTGGCAAGTGCCCGGTCGGTCGAGACGATCTCGAAGCCAACGTTGGCGCTGTCGAGCAGCACCCCGAGGGATCCGCGCGGGGCCGTGGCCCCACCGTTTGGTGAGGGCGTTCCGTCGGGCCCGCCGATCGTGTTCAGCGTCGAGGCCACGTCATCGATCGCGTAGAGCGTCGTCGCCGCAGTGGTGGCGATGTTGCGGTCGTAGGCGACTGCGGTTGGCTTGGCCGCAGCAACCGGGGTGTCGGTGGCGAGAAGCAATCCGGTGATCTGGTTGACGCGGAAGCTCGCTCCGGTCGAGTGGACGAGCCGAATCCGGTCGACGACCGGGTTGAAGTCGACGGCCCAGCCGCCACCGGCCGGAAGCGTGGTGGAGAACGGGGCGGTACCGATCAGGGTGGCTGCGCCCGTGGCTGGGTTCAACTTGTAGACCCGCCCGCTGGTGCCGGCGACGCCGATGGCGAACACCTCGCCCGTGGCCGGGCGCGTGTCGAAACCGACGATGCTCTCGCCGGTTTGCAGGCCGGTGATCGCCCGGGTCGACGTGATCATGGCTGGGTTGGCCGCATCGAAGGTGAGCAGGTTGTTGCTCGACAGCGCCAAGATCGCACCGACGGGGGGCCGGGGCAGCGCGATGTCGAGCACCGCGGTTGCGCCCAGACCGACAGTGCCGGCTGAGGTTGCGGCGCCGGTCGCAAGGCTGATGTTGTACAGCCCGTACACGCCGGCGACGCTCAGTGTCGCCACTGCGTCGCCTCCCGCTCCGACGTCGAAGCCGACCGTCGATGCTGGTGTGACGGTGACGCCGAGTGGGCCGCGAAGGGTCGTGGCCCCACCGTTCGGTGACGGTGTTCCGTCGACCCCGCCGATCAGGTTCAGCGTCGAGGACGCAGCATCAATGGTGAACAGCGTGGTCGCCGTTGGGGTCGCCGGGGTCGAACGGTCATAGGCGACTGCCGCCGGCGCCGCCGGAGCGACTGCGGTATCGGTCGCCGCGAGGGTGCCGTTGAGCTGGTTGATCCGGAAGCTGGCGCCGCCCGAGTGAACAAAGCGGATGCGGTCGACGACGGGGTTGAAATCGACCGACCAGGTCCCGCCGGCGGGCAGGGTGGTCGAGAACGCCGTCGCGTTCACCGTGGTGGCAACACCGTTGGAGGGGTTGAGGGTGTAGACGTGGCCGCTGGTGCCGCCAACGCCGATGGCGTACAGCTGGCCGGTGGCCGGGCGTACGTCGAAACCGACGACGGTTTCGCCCGCGACAAGACCGATGATCGGGGTTGTCTGGGTGATCACCGTCGGCGAGGCGACGTTGAACCCGAGCAACTGGTTGCCGGGGGCGAGCGCAAGCACCGGGCCCCCGGTGACAGCCGCCGAGACGGGGGAGACGGGTGACAGCGCGGTCACCAGTCCCAGGGAGCAGGCGATCAGCGGGATCGCCACCTTGTTTCGAAACTTCATGAGTCTCCAATCGGAGATGGTGCGGGGGCACCATCGAATTCGGCCAGTTGTTCTGGCCGCCGAACACCTATGACCAAAACGACCCTGTTGTCACACATTTTCGCTGAGTGAGACCGCGTGTCGCAACCGATCCCGTCACAGGTCGTTGGCGTCGATCACCTGGTAGTCGTAGCCCTGCTCGGCAAGGAACCGCTGGCGGTTGGCACCGAAGGTCTGATCGACGGTGTCGCGGGTGACGATCGAATAGAAGCTGGCCTGCCCGCCATTGAGCTTGGGGCGCATGATCCGTCCCAGCCGCTGGGCTTCCTCCTGGCGGCTGCCGAACGTGCCCGACACCTGGATGGCCACGTTTGCCTCGGGCAGATCGATGGAGAAGTTGGCCACCTTCGAAACCACCAGCAGCTCGATCGCCCCGGAGCGGAACGCTTCGAAGCGGGCCTCGCGCACCTTCTGGGCCGTTTGGCCGGTGATCAGCGGGGCGTCGAGCTCGTCTGCGATCCGCTTGAGCTGATCGACGAACTGACCGATCACGAGGATCCGGTCACCGGCGTGCTTGGCCACCAAAAGCTTGACGACTTCGATCTTGCGCGGCGTGGACGCGGCCATCCGGTAGCGCTGGCTCTGCTCGGCCATTGCGTAGTCCATCCGCAACCCCTCGGGGAGCTCGACGCGGATCTCGGAACATACGGCCGGGGCGATCCAGCCGCTGAGCTCCAGCTCCTTCCACGGGATGTCGAACCGCTTCGGCCCGATCAGGCTGAAGACGTCGGCCTCTTTGCCGTCCTCGCGTACCAGGGTGGCCGTGAGGCCGAGGCGGCGGACCGCCTGGATCCGCGCCGTCGCGCGGAACACCGGTGCTGGTAGCAGGTGGACCTCGTCGTAGATGATCAGGCCCCACTCGGTGCGATCGAACAGCGCCAGATGCGGGTACAGCTGGTGCAGTTCGAGCGGTTCGTCGCGGGAGTGCGGCGACCAGGTGAGCACTTGGTAGGTGGCGACGGTGACGGGGCGGATGTCCTTTCGATCGCCGGAGTACTCGCCGATCTGATCCTCGGTCAGGGTGGTCTTGTCGACCAGTTCGTGGATCCACTGGCGAGCCGAGGTGATGTTGGTGGCAATGATCAAGGTGTGTGAACCGGACGCTGCGAGCGCGGCGATGCCGATCACGGTCTTGCCTGCTCCGCACGGCAGCACCAGCACGCCGTTGCCCGCCGCTTGCGCGCCGCCCTGCCACCACGCCGACACGGCGTCGGCCTGGTAGCCGCGCAGTTCGCAGGTGACCTCGGCGCCGGCAAGGGGGCTGCCCTCTTCGTAGCCGGCCTCGTCGGCCACCGGCCAGCCGAGATGCAGCAACGCCTGCTTCAGCGCTCCACGGTCACCGAGACGCACGGCCCAACGATTGCCATCGAGCCGCTCGCCGAGCAGGCTGCCGACCACCTTGTCCCGGGCAACTTCCACGAGCAACGGCACTTCGCGGCTCACCAGTGCCAGCCCGCCGGTGTCGAAATCGCGCACCAGACGTAGCCGTCCGTAACGGCCCATCTGGTCGTGGACTTCGGCCAGTACCCCGGCCGGCACCGGGTACTTGGCCAGGCCGTTCAGCGTGCTGGCCACCTCGCCAGCCGAGAGCCCGGCGACCGCCGCGTTCCACAGCGACAGCGGCGTGATCCGGTAGGTGTGGATGTGCTCGGGGGCCTTGTCGAGCTCGGCGAAGCGCGCCAACGCGGCCCGGGCGACATCGGCGCGGGGGCTGGCTAGCTCGAGCATCACCGACAGGTCGCTCTGCACGATCAGAGGGTTCAAGGGATCGGTCATGCCGTTACCGCATGTGCGGTGGCTGGTACGCGCCGTGGGTATGGGTTGCTACTTCGTTGCATGTGCAACGACCTCAGCGATTCGTTCGGGCGACGGGTGGATCAGGCTGACCGGTTGCGGCTTGGCACTCGAGCGCCACGGGTCGCGTTCGAAATCGTTGTCGTGGGACGTATCGGCGACGCTTGTCGGAGCGAGTCCCTTCGTGCGCAGCGCCGCCAGCACCTTTGCCAGCGGGAGGTCGGAAACCGCCACGGTGGGGGCGATGAGGATGAGCTTGGCCGACTTGACCTTCACCGCTTCGGCCAGCCCGAGCACATCGTCGGCGGTGACGACCGTGGTCGCTGCGGTGATGTGCAGGCCGCCGCGCTTGCGTTCCGCGTCGCGGATCATCTGTCCGACCGACGATGCCAATGGCACTGACGAACCGGCTGCCAAGAACGCAGTCAGCGACTCGGCTGTTTCATTGCTGGCCAACTCGGCCGCGATGCGCGTCGGGTCGAGCCGGAACACCACAACACTTCCCTCTGATTCGACGCTGCACATCCGGTCGAGCCGAGCGCGCAGCGACGGATCGAGCGCCAGCGGCGCGACAATGGTGAGGTCTGCCTGGACGACGAACGTCGACACCGTTGCGGGGAGCAACGCCGCTGCCGACGCCGGATCGCTGATCAGCGCACGGGTCAACGTCGTCAGCCCGGTGGGCCCGGAGGCCGAGACGAGATCGAGCGCGATCAGATCGGCGAGCACCAGTTCGGCATCCTCGGTGACGACCATGACATGGTTGTGCGTGAACCATTGCACGAACGTGTTCTCGGCAAGTGCGGTGCCGGGGGCGAGCGCGAGCAGGTCGGCCAGCGCCTGCCGTCGAAGGATCGCTTCGGGGCCACCATCGTCGGACGTGGTGTGCGCTTCGCTCCACGTTGCAACCAGGCTCGCCCACCGGTTGACGGGATCGAGGTGGGACCACTCGGCGGCTGCGGCTGCGTGGGTTCGGTACACGTACGACCACGCACCACTACGCCCGGACCGGACCCACTTGGCGAGCTCCTCGATCAGGCCGAGGTGGATCGCCATGGGGACCAGCAGCGACACGCGGTTCACGCTGATGCCGAGTCGTTTGGCGAGGTCCTTGGTGACCTTGACGCCGACACCACCGGTCTTGAGGCCTTGCAGCGGTTCGGCTGCGGCAAGTCGCAGTAGGTTCTCGAGGGTCGTGAGGACCGACGGCAACTGCTCCGTCGTAGGCGTCAGGGCCACGACCTGCGGGAGCTTCGGAAGGGGCCAGTCGGCGAACACCCGGCCACGGGTGGCGACATGGATCTCGAGCCACAACCCGACGACGTGGGTGGCGTCGTCGATCCAGATCAGACCGAAATCGTTGAGCTCGCGCAATCCGACCACCGGGTTGGTGGCATCGACGGGCGAGTGGCTGCGCAGGTGCCAGTACGACACGCCGATCCGCCCGAGCGACACGCCGTTGGGGCCGGCGTCGAGCAGGCCGGTGAATGCTGCCCGAGCCGGCGCAGTCATCTTCGCCACGGCATCAAGCACGTTGGGCAGTGATTCGACGATCGTCCGAACGGCCTCGATCCGCTCACTCTTCTTCGGAGGGATCGGCGCCACGCCGTGGCGGCGCAACTGGTTGGCGATCACGTCACTGGTCACGCCCTGGTCGACCAGCAGCCGGTCGAGGTGCCGGCCGGGTGCCCGGAGGTAGGCCGCCACACCCGGCCGGAGGGTGACACCGTTGCCGTCGCGCCTGGCGAGCAGCCGCACGACCAGCGCGTCGATCAAGTCGCCTTGGAGTTTCGGTTCGAGGGGTTCGAGTTCGCGCCCGAGCGCAGCGGTCTCGAGCGACCCGTCGAACGCTGCCAGCAGCACCGCAAGGTTCAGTTCGGCCGGGTTCAACATCTCCAAGGCGATCCGGATCGCGTACGTATGGCCTATCGCCGCGGCCATTCGCTGCAAGTCGGGGCGCTGCAAGTCGGGTTGGTGGCGGGCCTTCGCGTCCCGTGAGGTGTCCGAGCCCGGCCTCGTCGAGAAACCGGTGCCCGACAACGGAAACAGGCCGAACTCGTGGGTGGCCGATGAGAGCACGTCGGCCAGCGGGCCGACACCCATGATGGCGCTTGCAGCGTGGGGCAAGCTGGTCAGCGTGGCCGTGATCTCGTCCCCGCTCATGGCACGCAACGCCACAAGGCGATCGGCGATGGAGTCGACGGGTGGCACGACGACCGACTGTATCGCCGCCGGGCA
>JAYURF010000307.1:0-4588 GCA_043756365.1 Acidimicrobiales bacterium | reverse complement strand
GCCGACAACTCAGTCACCGCTCAGACCGAAGGACCGGCAGGCTCGGGCTTCATCCGCCGCGCGCTGACGAGGTGCTTGGCAGTCTCGGCTGCGACAGCGGCATCGCGGCAGTAGGCATCGGCACCGATCGCGTGGCCGAACTCCTCGTTCAGCGGGGCCCCGCCGACGAGCACCACGAACTTGTCGCGCAGGCCACGTTCTTGCAAGGTGTCGATGACCACCTTCATGTACGGCATGGTTGTGGTGAGCAGTGCAGACATGCCCAAGATGTCGGGCTTGTGCTCGTCGAGGGCGGCGAGGAACTTGTCGGCGTCGGTGTTGATGCCGAGGTCGATCACCTCGAACCCAGCGCCTTCGAGCATCATCGCGACGAGGTTCTTGCCGATGTCGTGGATGTCGCCCTTGACAGTCCCGATGACGACCTTGCCGATCGGCTCGGCACCGGTCTCGGCCAGCAACGGGCGCAAGATGACCATGCCGGCCTTCATCGCGTTGGCCGACAGCAACACCTCGGGCACGAACAAGATGCCGTCGCGGAAGTCAATGCCGACGATGCGCATGCCCTCGACCAAGGCGTCGTTGAGTACCCGGCTCGGGGTCCAACCGCGGTCGAGGAGGATCATCGTGCCCTCGGTGATCTCCGGCGCCATGCCGTCGTAGAGATCCTCGTGCATCTGGGTGACGAGCTCGTCGTCGGGAAGTGATGCCAGATCGAGATCGTCATCGCTCATGTCAGGATCCTGCTCCAGTCCGTGTCTTCCATGATTCAGGGTGTTCCATGATGCGGATCAGGCCCACATGATGGAACTCTAGCACACCAAGGGTACCGAATAACCTGGCTGGCCGACCGTCAGCGCTTGACCCGCGTCATGGCAGGGTCATATAGCGGTCGCAAGGACACGGTAGCGGCTACCCGCGTTCCGGCGACTTCGAGGTCGTAGCTCGCGTCCAGCACGAAATCGGCGGTTACCCCCTTTGTGTCGGCCGGGCGCGGGTTGCGGACGTAGCCGTAGCCGATGGAGCGGTTGATCGTGTAGCCGAAACCTGCGCTCGTGAGCCAGCCGACACGGACGCCGTCGCGGTAGATCGTCTCCCGCCCGAGCAGCACCACAGCGGGATCGACGGTGAACGCCGCGAGCATCTTGTGCACTCCGGTGTCGCGTTGGGTGGCCATCGCCTCGCGACCGCGAAATGGTGTGTCGCCGCGTAGCTTCACCGCCCAGCCGAGACCCGCTTCGAACGGGGTGTGGTCGGCACCGATGTCGGAACCCCACGCCCGGTACCCCTTTTCCAGCCGGCAGCTCTCGATCGCCCGGTACCCGGCGTTGATCAGCCCGTGTTCACCCCCAGCGGCCATGACTGTCTCGTACACGGCGGACGCCGAGCCAACCGGCATGTGCAGCTCCCAGCCGAGCTCGCCCACATACGTCACCCGTAACGCCCTCACCGTGCACCCGGCGATGCCGATTGGTTGCATGGTGGCGAACGGGAACGCCTCGTTGCCCATGTCGGTCGAGGTGACGGATTGGATGATGGCGCGCGAGTTCGGACCCATCACCGACAGCACCGACCAGTCGGAGGTGATATCGAACAGTTGAGTCTCGGCCCCCGGCGTAATGCTGCGACTGATCCAGTCGAAGTCGTGTGTGGCGAACCCGGTCCCGGTAACGATGTAGAACTCGTCGGTGGCGACGCGGCAGACGGTGAGGTCGCACTGGATTCCACCGGCGTCGTCGAGCATCTGCGTGTAGGTGAGCGAGCCCACCGGTTTGTCGACGTTGTTGGCGCACATCCACTCGAGCGCAGCCAGCGCGTCGGGTCCAGTCAGCGCGAACTTGGCGAACGACGTCTGATCGATCAGCACTGCGGCCTCGCGGCAGGCGCGGTGCTCTCGCCCGACCGCAGCGAACCAGTTCTGGCGGCCGTAGGAATAGGTGTCGGCGGGGGTCTCGCCGCCCGTGAGGTCAGCGAACCAGTTCGGCCGTTCCCAACCGAACTTCTCGCCGAAGCACGCGCCCTGCGCGGCAAGGCGCGAGTACAGCGGCGCCGTGCGATTCGGTCGACCGGTGCGGTGTTCCTCGAACGGCCAGGCCATCGTGTAGTGCTTTGCGTAGGCCTCGAGCGTGCGGGTACGCACCCACTCGGTGTCGCGATGCGGCTGGCCGAACCTCCGGATGTCGACGATCCACAAGTCGTACGGGGCAACGCCGCGATGCACCCATTCGGCCAGTGCCATTCCCGCCCCGCCACCGGCTGCGATCCCGAACGCGTTGAAGCCCGCGCCGACGAAGAAGTTCTTCAGCTCGGGTGCCTCGCCGAGGATGAAGTTGCCGTCGGGGGTGAAGCTCTCCGGCCCGTTGATCAACTGGTTGATGCCTGCGTCGGCGAGCGACGGGACCCGGCCGACGGCGAGTTCCATCGTCGGGGCGAAGTGGTCGAAGTCAGGTTCGAGCAGTTGGAACTGGAACGGCCGAGGAATGCCATCGACTGCCCAGGCGACAGGGTTCGGTTCGTACCCGCCCATCACCAACCCGCCGACCTCCTCCTTGTAATAGGTGAGCCGGTCCGGGTCGCGCAGCGTGGGCAACGTGCGCGGCACTCCCGGTGCGAATGGGACGGTGATCACGTACTGGTGCTGCACCGGCACGAGTGGCACGTTGACGCCGACGGTTGCAGCGAGCGCGCGGGTCCACTGCCCGGCGCACACCACCACCTTCTCGCACTCGATGCGACCCCGGTCGGTCACCACCGCAGTCACGCTCCCGTCGACCACCTCGATCTTGATCACCTCGGTGTTCTCGCAGACCGTCACCCCGGCGGCTCTCGCCCCTTTGGCGAGCGCCATGGTGATGTCGCTCGGGTTGGCCTGGCCGTCGGTGGGTAGGAATGCGGCGCCGACCACGTCGTGCACCTCCATCAGCGGCCACAGGTCCTGCGCCTCGCGCGCTGAGAGCAGGTGCATCTCGAGGCCGAAGCTGGTGGCCGTGGTGGCCTGGCGTTTCACTTCCTCCCACCGTTCGGCGTTGCATGCCAGGCGCAACCCACCGTTCATCTTCCATCCGGTCGCCTGCCCGGTCTCGGCCTCCAGTGACTTGTACAGCTCCACCGAGTAGCCCAGTAGTTGGGTGATGTTGGCGCTGGTACGCAACTGGCCGACCAGCCCGGCGGCGTGGAACGTGGACCCGGAGGTGAGCAGATGCTTGTCGACGATCACGGTGTCGGTCCAGCCCAACTTGGCCAGGTGGTAGGCGGTGGAGCACCCGACGATCCCACCCCCGATCACGACGGCGCGCGCCGACGACGGCGGAGATGTTGACGGGGCTTGGGTCACGTACGGACAGTAGAACGGCGCGATGCCGACGGGCACACATCGCGGTATGCGGGCGGGCCGCCGGGCACCGATTGGGCCAACACGACGGCCCGGGTCGCGGCGATGGCGAAGCAGGCCGCGCCAGCCTCGAACACGGCGTTGAGCTCGATCGCCCGCCGACGATGAGCCATGGCCACATCTTCACCGGCGCCTTCACTGGAGTCGTCACTCGACCCGTAGCCGGTGGGTTTGGTCGGGGTTGGAGCGCTGGGTTGTCGAGTAACCCACCGTGACGGTGTGTTTCTCGACACGTCATCGGAGTTGTCGGGTCCGGTGCCGGTTCCGGCGCCGGTGGCGAGGGCGAACACGGTGTCGCCGTCGAACATCGAGTGCGCCGGGCGGATCGCGCGGGCCATGCCGTCGTGGGCGACACCGGCGAACTTGGTGCACTCGGCCTTGCTGAGCGGCATCGTCGTGGCGACCACGCCGATGGTGGTGTTCAGCGGGGTGTGTTCCCCGGTGACGATCAGGCGCAGCCGGGCCCGGTCGCCCGCCGACGGCCGGCGCAACTCGGTCCCGGCTCGCTCCCATGGGAGGCCCGTGCTCGGATCGATCACCGACCCGGCCGAGTTGACCACCGCGATCGCGGCGACCACCACCCCGCTCGGCAGGCGGATGCCGGCCGTGCCGACGCCGCCTTGCAGACCACCGGACACCGCACCGGCCCCGGCCCCGATTGCACCTTCGGCGACAGCCCGCCTGCCACCCCGGCCAAGTGCCCTGACGGTCGCGCGGGAACCGAAGCCGGCATCGGGACGGTTGGTAAACGTACCGGCGCGACCGAGGTCATAGATCACTGCGGCGGGCACGATCGGGACAACCCCGCCGTGGCCCGGCAGCGACGCATCACCGACGGGGAAACCGATCGAGCGCGCTTCGAGCACGGCCATCACCCCGCCAGCAGCGGCGAGGCCGTAGGCGCTGCCACCGGTGAGGCAGATTGCGTGCACCTGTTGCACCAGGTTCTCGGGTCGCAGCAGATCGGTTTCGTGTGTGCCGGGTCCGCCGCCGCGCACGTCGACGCCGGCAACGGCACCATGCTCGGCGACGATCACCGTGGTGCCGGTTCGCCAACCGCTGCGGATCGCGTGGACCTGACCGACGCGGAGCCCGGCAACGTCGACGATCGAGCCAGCCGCAGAATTGTCCGACCACATAGGCACCGACGCTACGGTGCTGCCGTCGTAGGTCGAACATCGTGGGGGAAGTCATGAGGAT
>JAYURF010000306.1:0-4590 GCA_043756365.1 Acidimicrobiales bacterium | reverse complement strand
GGCCGTATGGCGCGGCTGTGTGAACGACCCGGGTGCTCGACGCCGGCCGACGTGACCTACGGCTTCGATGCGGAACAGTTGGCGGTCTGGATCGATGGGTTCCACGCTGCGCAGGGGGCGCAGGCGGGAGTGTTGTGCCGCCGTCACGCCGACGCAATGGTGGTTCCGTTGGGGTGGATGCTCGATGACCGGCGAGAGCCGGTGCCACGCCTGTTCAAAGTGTTGCCCCACGAGGCGCCACAGCCACGGTCGCGCCGAGCGCGTGCACCGCGCGACGCCACCGGTGAGCAGCTTCGCCTCGACGCGACGATGTTGGACTCGATCATCGACGACGACGCGGCCGCAACGGCCCCGTTGGCTGAGGCGGAATCCAAGGTGGTGGCCCTCGATGCGCCCCGGCCGACCGGGCCAGCGTCCGAATCGGCCGAAGCGGCCCCGGGGAACGGGCCAGCGCCCGAGCCGGCGCCGGAGGCCCCGTGGCAGCCCCACTTCGACGAGACCGACGATCTCCACGGGCTACTCAACGCCCGTGGCCGGTTGCTCTCGCGTGCGTTCCAGGGCTTCGCCGCCGACGACTGAGTTGCCAGGACGCGGTGGCGGGTCTCGTGCGCGCACCCGGCCGGGAAGTTGCGATACTGCCCCGGTGGATGTTCACGCGGCGATGGAGGCCCAATGCGACCCGGACCGGCTGTACCGGCTCGTCTCCGATCTGACCGACTATCCGGCGTGGATGCTCCTCACGCATCGCGTCGAAGCCGACGTTCGCGGCACTGACGGGCTTGCTGCCTGGAACGTCGAGCTCCGCGCCCGAGTTGGCCCGTTCGCCCGCTCGAAGCGGCTGCGAATGGTGCGAACGGTGCACGACGGAGCGGCGCGCAGGGTTCGCTTCGAGCGCGTCGAGATCGACGGACGGCGGCACTCGGATTGGGTGCTCAACGCCTGCGTCGTGTCCGCCCCTGACGCCAGCCCGCCCGATGCCGGCCAGCCCGGTTCCGGCCAGCCCGATGCCAGCCAGCGCGGTTCCGGCCAGCCCGATGCCAGCCAGCCCGATGCCAGCCAGCCCGGTTCCGGCCAGCACGACAGCCGTCTCGAGATGGAGCTCCACTACGGCGGGGCACTGTGGACCGGCGGGGTGATGGAGCGGGTGCTGGCCGAGCAGATCCTCGCTGGACGTGAGCGTCTGCTCAGCTTGGTGTCGCAGCCGCCCGATTGACCCCCGTGGCCCACGCCGCCAGGCGCCCATCCAGACGGCGTTGCAGCTCGAGGTCGATGGAGAAGCACTCGCTGAGCGCCGCCTCCGTGAGCGTGTCATCGAACGGACCGCAGGCCACGACCTCGCCGTCGCGCAGCATCATCACGTGGGTCATGCCCGGCGGGACCTCGTCGAGATGGTGTGTGACCAGCACCAGGGGAGGGGAGGCTGCGTCGAGTGTGAGGTCGGCGAGCGCGCCGACCAGTTCCTCCCGTCCGCCGAGGTCCAGGCGTGCGCTCGGCTCGTCCAACAGCACCACATCCGGCTCGTTCATCAGTGTGCGCGCCAACATCACCCGCTGTTGCTCACCCGACGACAGCACCCCGAGCGATCGGTCTGCGAAGCGCGCCACGCCCATCCGGTCGAGGCACGCCACGGCGCGGGAGTGGTCACTGTCGTCGTAGCGGTGCCACCACGGTTCGAGCGCCGCATTCTTTGCGGTCATGACCACGTCGACGCAGCTCAGCTCCGGGCGCATTTGTGCCGTCATGGCTGCCGAGGTGTAGCCGATCCGGCGGCGCAGCACACGGACATCGGTGCGGCCGAGTTGCTGACCAAGCACGCTGATGGTCCCGGTAGATGGGTGTTCATACATGGCGCACAGCCGTAGCAGCGTGGTCTTGCCCGACCCGTTGGCTCCGAGGATCAACCACCTGTGAGATGCCTGTACCTGCCACGTGATCGGCGCCACGATCACCCGTCCGTCCCGTACGAAGGAAACGCCGTCGAGGTTGAGGATGTACGCCGTCATCGGCGTGACGCTATGGACATCGTCAAGAGTTTCGTATCACCGACATCGAATTGCCCTGGCGGCTAACCTTTCTGCTAAATGCGCGCCCGAAGAACGACCATGCTGGCCATCGCCGTTCTGGCCTCGGCGCTCCCCCCGGTGTTTTCCCCGGCGGGGAGTTCGTGGATCGTCTCGGTGGGCGTCGGTCATGCTGCTGAATCCGATGCAGAACAGGCGGCGAAGGAGATTGCCGACGCGCGCGAGCGTGCGAACGCAGCCGCGGATGCGGTGTTCGAAGCAGAGTCCCAGCTCGACACCCTCGAGATCGCTCAGCGAGGTCTGCGGGCGGAGATCAGCGCGTTGGAAGACCGGATCGACGAGTTGCGCAGCAGCGTCGAAGCGGTCGCGATCAACCGCTTCGTTCGCTCCGGAACCACGTCGGTTCCGTTGCTGACCGGCTTCGGTGATTTCGGTGATCAAGCGCGGATGGACGTGCTGATCGATGTCGCCAACGACACGTCGGCCGACGATTTCGACGAGTTCGATTCTCTCGTCCTCGCCGTGGCCGACAAGCAAGCCGAGTTGACTGCCACCGAAGCCAGCACGGATGCAGCACGGATCGCATTCGGGCAACGTCGCGAAGAGGCGCTCGCCGAAGTCGATCGGTTGAAGGATGTCGAGGCGCAGCGGTTGGAAGACGAGGCGGTGCGCAAGGCGTTGATCGCTGAAGAGAGCGAGCGCCGCCGGCAGGCAGAGGCGCAGCAACGAGCCGACATCGCGGCCCAGTTGTCGCCGGCCGATGGGGCCCAACTTGTTGCTCCGACGATCACAGCCCCGGGGACGAGCAACCCGGTCAACCCCGATGAGGTCGCCAGCGAGGGTGACATCGACGACTCGGCCCCGACCAGGGTCGGTACCGGCGGCGTCGGAGGTGGACAGACCGGTACGGCGGGCATCGGTGGTCGTCCGGGCTCGGCCCCCGGCGATCTGGGCGGCGCGGCCTGGATTTGTCCGGTTCAGGGACCTGCCGCTTTCGGCGACACCTGGGGTGCACCGCGCAGCGGCGGCCGATCGCACCAAGGTGTCGACATGATCGCCGTCCGCGGGTTGCCGGTCGTCGCCGTCGTCGACGGTCTTGCGCAGCAGAAGGTGAACAACCTCGGGGGTAACAGCGTGTGGCTCACCGGGGTCGATGGCAACAAGTACTACTACGCACATCTCGACGGTTGGGAAGCCCAGGGTGCAGTCACCGCAGGCACGGTGATCGGCTACGTGGGCGACACCGGTAATGCCAAGTTCTCGGTCCCGCATCTGCACTTCCAGATCCATCCCGGTGGAGGTGCCGCGGTGAACCCGTACCCGACCACGCGGGCGCATTGTTGAGCAACGGGCTCGAGGGCTTTCACTCAATTCGGTCAGGCTGGCGTCGATGAGTTCGCCGAACACTGCCCCCGCTGGCGCAACGGTTTCCGGGCCGGTTCAGGATCTGGCCTTGATGCTGGAAGGTGTGCTGGGTATGGGTGCCGTGGACGGCCTCGTGCGGCTGTCGGGCGGTGCCTCGCGCGAGACCTGGCGTTTTGTCGCCGGCGACCGCCCGCTCGTCGTGCAGATCCAACGCGCAGGCGACCTACGTGACATGCGACTGGAAGCCTCGGTCCTGAGCGCGGCGGAGCGAGCAGGAATGCCGGTTCCCCACCTCATCGCTTGCTCATCGACCGCTGGAACGGATTCGCCGGCGGTACCCGGTACGGGGTTCACGGTGCTCACCGCGGTGGATGGGGAAACCATCGCCAGGAAGATCCTGCGTGATGAGATCTACGGCGTCGCGCGGGGCGCTTTGACCGGGCAGCTCGGAGCGGCATTGGCGCGTCTGCACGCGATCTCGCCCGGCACCGTGCCGGGGCTGCCCGAGACCGATCAGGTCGATCAGTACCGTCAGTTGCTCGACGCTCTCGGCCAGCCGCATCCGGCCTTCGAACTTGCGTTTCGATGGCTGGAGGCGCATCGGCCGTCCTCGGCGGCCCGTACCATCGTGCATGGCGACTTCCGCCTCGGCAACGTCATCGTCGACGAATCGGGGCTGCGGGCGGTGATCGATTGGGAGCTCGCCCACCTCGGCGACCCGATGGAAGACCTCGGATGGTTGTGCGTGAAGGCCTGGCGGTTCGGTTCGACCAAGCCGGTCGCCGGTGTGGGCGACTACACCGAATTGTTCGGCGCGTACGAGGCTGCCGGAGGGGGTCGGGTCGACCCCGATGCGGTTCGGTGGTGGGAAGTGCTTGGCACGCTGAAATGGGGGATCATGTGCATCATGCAGGCCGCCACCCATCTGTCCGGGACTACCCGCAGTCACGAACTCGCTGCCATCGGGCGGAGGGTGTGCGAGAACGAACACGATCTGTTCCTTGCGCTGGATGGACGCTGGTGAGCCCGCACGACGCGCCAACCGCAGCACAGCTCGTCGAGTCGGTGCGCGAGTGGCTCGAAGGTGAGGTCTTGCCGGCCACGACGGGACGGTTGCAGTTCCATGCGCGGGTAGCCATCAACGTGCTGGCCATGGTGGAACGCGAGATCGACCTCGGTCCTGGGCATCAATCGGCCCATGCCG
>JAYURF010000305.1:0-1703 GCA_043756365.1 Acidimicrobiales bacterium | reverse complement strand
CGTCGTGCGGTATTTGACCGATGACCGGGACGCGCCGGCGAATCGCGTTCAACTCGCTGACGTCGCGCAGTGCGTCGTTGGAGCGCTCGGCGACCCCGATCGCAATCACCCCGATCAGCAAGCCGGCGAGTGCCGCCAGCCCAGCGGTTCGTGCGGGCCGTGGCTCTTCCGCTTTCCCGGGTGGGGTTGCTTTTTCGTCGATGGTCGCCGCCGGGACGATGTCGATGTCGCCGAGCGAGGTGGGGTCGGCCTCCAGCGTGGCGAGCTGAAGTTCGAGATGCGAGAGCCTGGCGACGAACAGGTCGCGCGGGACCTTGTCGTCGGGGTTCGTCACGGTGGCGTTGTCGATGTTGTCGATCGCGATGCGCAGCGTGGCGATCTGTTCTTCCAGATCGGCGACGGCATCTTCGAAGTCGGAGATGTCCGGAGCCGGCCCACGCAGATCGATGTAGGTTGCTGCGTACGTGTTGGCCACCACAGCTGCGGTGGCGGCGTGGCCGCTGCGGACCACGATGCTGACGACCTGTGTGCCCGACCGCGACGTCACACGCGCCGGTGGTGGCAGCGTCTCGATGCCGAGCCGCTGGCCGACACCGAAACGGATCACCCCGCTGCCAATCAACTGCGCCTCGACGGCAGCGTTCGAGCCGTCGCGTAACAACACGGTGGCCTCGGCCCGGTACACCCGTGGGCTCAGTGCGGTCAGCAGCATCGATGCTGCAACAGCACCGAGCACGGCAACAACCAAGACGGTGCGCCGACCGACGACGACGGAAGCGATCTTCATAGTTCACCGAGGACGGACACCTCGGTGATCATCTCACATGGTGATGCCGGCGTTGGCCCTCTGGCGACGGCGAATCCCGGTGACCGCGACCATCCCCACGCCGCCGAGCAGCAGCACGAGAGCGACCTGCATGGCGGTGGATGAGTCGGAGCCGGTGACCGGCAACCCGCTGCGTGGCGCCGCTGAGGCGACGGCGACGGCCGGGGTTGCTGCTGCCCCGGCGGAAAGTCCCGCCGATAGCACCGCAGCCGGCACGACGGCTGCTGCCGGTACAACTGCTGCTGCCGGCACAACTGCCGCTACTGGCACGACGGGCACGACCGGAGCAAGCGATTGCGTTGCGGCAGGGGTTGGCACGACGACTGCCCCAGCTGCTGGTGCCGGCGGAGTGCCGTTGCCGTTGACGCTCGGGGTGGGCTTCACCGTCGTGTTGGGCTTGGACTCGACCGGGCACTCGTCGTTGTTGCCGTTGCCGTTACCGTTGTCGTTGTTGCCGTTCTTCTCGGTCTTGGCACCGCTGCTTGCAACGCACTCGTCGTCGCACTCGTCGCTGACGACGGGCAACACTTGCGCCGCGATCTCGGTGTCGTTTCCAGCGTCGTCGCCACTGTCAACACATTCATCTTCGTCTTTGTCGCAGTCATCGTCGACGGTGGTCTTCGGCTGAACTGAGACGCTCTCGGACTGGCCGTTCTCGTCGCCTTCGTTCTCGTCGCCTTCGTTCTCGTCGCCTTCGTTCTCGTCGGCGTCGCACTCGTCGGGCGCATCACCAAGCACCTTGATGGTCGTGCTCGCGATCTGCCCCTGACACGGGCCGGACAAAACCTTTGCGAACACCTGGTACACGACGCCCTCGACGGGAATGTCGCTCGCCTCCACGACGAAGACCGCGGTCCCGGTGGAATCTGCGATCACT
>JAYURF010000304.1:0-4603 GCA_043756365.1 Acidimicrobiales bacterium | reverse complement strand
ACGCCGCCGTCGACATTGGTTTCGTCACCGGTACGGGCCCACGTAACCCCGTCCGCCTCCAGGGCTATCCGGTGCCCGGCCGCTCGGTGCAGGTGGTCGAACTCGTTGGCGCCCGTGACGAGCCGGTGCTGGCAACGCGGGTCACCGCGACCCGTGGGCGGGTGATGGTCGGGCGCGCTCAGCACTACCTCGGCGGGGGCCGCTCCGGCTACACGATGAACCTCGGCGCGCCGTCGCTGTCGAGTCAGTACTGGTTCGCCGACGGCGAAACCGGACCGGAGGTCAGCGAGCAGTTCAGCGTGTTCAACGGGTCGGCCGAGGACGTCACGGTTTCGTTGGTGTTCCTCGGCATCCCAATCGACGCGCCGTTTCTCAATGACACCGAGATCGAGGTGCCCGCGAACCGGGTCGTCGCCATCGACACCGCCGACATCGAGGGCCTCCCCGACGGCCGGCACGGTGCCGTGCTGTCGACGCTCGGCGAGGAGGCGATCGTCGTCGAACGTGTGCTGACGCGCCCCGCCGGCGACGGTATCGCCACCACCGTGGTGATGGGATCGCCACCGGAGTTGGCGGCGACCCGCTGGTCGTCGTCGGTCGGCTCCGACCTTGCCATCGACAACGTGCTCGTGGTGCTCAACGCCGACGGCACCGATGCGGTGGTCACGATCAGCACACTCGGCCCAGGTGGTCTGGTGCCCGTTGCCGGGCTCACCGACTTGCCCCTCGCCGCGGGAGCGGTGATCACGGTTCCCTTCACCGATCCATCGATGCTCGGGCGGCCGTTCGTCGTGGAAAGCGACCGGCGTGTGTACGTCGAGCGCCTGCTGCCACGAGGCGGCAACCTCCGCGGTCGATCCGGTTCGTTCGCTCTGGCCGGCTGACCAGTGCAACGCCTGATCGTCGCTGCGGCGATCGTCGCCGTCGCCGCCACGATCGCGTTCGTCATCCGTCGGCGCAGTAGCCCAGATGCTCCGACCCAGCAGCGCCACCGGGTCCCAGCGCAACTCGACCGTGCCGATTTTGCCAACCCCGATGTCGACTGGCTGATCGTCGTGTTCACCTCGGCGACGTGCGATACCTGTGCCGATACGGTCACCAAGGCGCAGGTGCTGGCGAGCCGGTCCGTGGCAGTCGAGGAGGTCGAGTACACCAGCGACCGCGAACGCCATCGACGCTACGCGATCGACGCGGTACCCACCCTGGTCGTGGCCGACTCCGCGGGTGTGGTGCGCGCGTCGTTCGTGGGGAGGGTGAGCGCAACCGATCTATGGGCTGCGGTGGCCGAGGTTCGCGAGCCCTGACCAGCCCGTCAGTCGATGGTTGCCGATTCGCTCGGCCGCGCATCACCTGATCGCGGCGCAGCATCGCCAAGCCCGGCCTGCACCAACTGAGCGACCTCTTGGCCGTCGATGGTTTCTTTCTCCAACAGCGCCTCGGCCACGAGGTCGAGGCCGGCGCGGTGCTTGACGAGCAGGTCGTGAGCACGTACCTCCTGTTCGAGCAGGATCCGTGAGATCTCTTCGTCCATCATCCGGGCGGTCTCGTCGGAGTACTCGCGGCCGCTCGTCATCAGGTCTTCGCCCAGGAACACCTGCTGTTGACCATGCCAGGCCATCGGCCCCACGCGTTCGCTCATGCCCCATTCGCGCACCATCCGCCTGGCGATGCCGGTGGCCTGCTCGAGGTCGTTGGCGGCACCCGAGTTGATGTGGCCGTAGACGATCTTTTCGGCGACGCGCCCACCCATTGCCTTGCAGATGACATCTTCGAAGAACGCTTTGGAGTACGTGTGGCGTTCCTCCGGCAAGCTCCACGTCACGCCGAGCGCCATGCCCCGCGGGAGGATCGTCACCTTGTGCAGCGGATCGGCGTGGGGCAGCACGACCGTGAGCACCGCGTGGCCACCTTCGTGGTATGCGGTGGCCCGCTTTTCCTCACCGGCAAGCACCAGGCTTTCGCGGCGGGCACCCATCACCACACGATCACGGGCGTTCTCGAAGTCGATCCGCTCGACTTGGGTGCTGGAGCGGCGAACTGCGAACAGGGCCGCCTCGTTGACCAGGTTGGCCAGGTCGGCGCCGCTCATCCCGGGTGTGGCCTTGGCCATCACCTCGAGGTCGACGTCGGGGCCCATCCGCTTGTCGCGGCTGTGCACGACCAAGATCGCGTGGCGCTCACTGGATTCGGGGAGCGGCACCACGATCTGGCGGTCGAAGCGACCGGGCCGCAGCAACGCCGGGTCGAGGATGTCGGGTCGGTTGGTGGCCGCGAGGATGACGATGCCCTCGCTGGTCTCGAAGCCGTCCATTTCGGCGAGCATCTGGTTGAGCGTTTGCTCGCGCTCGTCGTGGCCGCCGCCGAGGCCGGCGCCGCGCTTGCGTCCGATCGAGTCGATCTCGTCGATGAAGATGATCGCCCGGCCCATCTTGCGCGCCTGCTGGAACAGGTCGCGGACGCGGCTGGCGCCCACACCGACGAACATCTCCATGAAGTCCGAACCGGTGACCGACAAGAAACCCACGCCCGCTTCGCCCGCTACAGCGCGGGCGAACAGGGTCTTACCGGTGCCTGGCGGACCGACGAGGAGCATCCCCTTCGGCACGCGTGCGCCGATCTCCCGAAAGCGTTCCGGCATCCGCAAGAAGTCGACCACCTCGGTGATCTCCTGCTTCACTCCTTCGTAGCCGGCAATGTCGGCGAAGGTGGTGGAGGGCTTGTCCGGGTTGAACGTCTTGGCCCGGCTCCGCCCGACCGACATGATGTTGCCGGCCTGGCCCATTGCCCGGCGTTGCATCCACACGAAGAAGCCGATGAGCAACACGACTGGAAGCAACAACCCGGCCCAGCTCCAGAACCAGCTCGTGGTCGGCGTGGTGAAATCGATGCCGACGTTCTTGGAATTGAGCAGCAGTTCGTCAGCTTCGCTGAGGCCACGCTGACCGCCGCCGGTGGTCGTGAACTTCTTTCCGTCGGTGAACTCGCCGCTGATCTTGTTGGTGGTGTTGTTGATGTCGATGGTGGCCACTTCACCCGCGTTGACTGCGGTGATGAACTCCGAGTAGGTGAGCTCCGCTCCATTGTCGTTGGTGATCAGGCGGGGCACGACGAACAAGGCGATGAGCACCGCGATCATCACCGGCAACGTCCACCGTGGCCAGCCGGCACCGAAGGATGCCTTGCCGGTGCGTTCGGGTTGGCTGCCTGCCTGTTTGTTGCTGCCAGGCTTGCCACCGCCGGGCTTGTGACCACCGGGGGTGCGGCCTGGGGGAGGCGGCGGAGGCGGCGGGGGGAGATTGCTCATGGCCCAATGATACGGCCATACACCATGACCGGGACGGTCGGCAAGACCCAATGACGTGCGCAGAGCATCCACCACCCACCCGGCAGCGGTTCGGTACGGTCGTCGGGATGCCACGTCAGTGTTCTCGCACCGGATGCGCGGCCCTCGCCGAAGCAACATTGGCCTACCAGTACGGTCGGTCGCTGGTGTGGATCGACGAGCTCACGGCCGAGCGAGATCCGCATTCGTACGATCTCTGCCAGCGGCACGCAGCGCGATTGTCGGTGCCCAATGGCTGGCAACTCGACGATCGGCGCGCCGATCGCCAACGACGAATGGTGGCGGCTGGCCCGCAACATCTGGCCGGCCCGCACCGGCTGGCGGGGTAGCCATCGCCTGACCGACCGATCACGCGTGCCGGGTAGCCTCGTCGTTCGATGTCGATGCGCCGAGTTCCCGCCCTGCGCATTGGCGATGGTCAGAGCCGTATCACCGCGGCTGTTGCCGCGTTCGCTTGGCTCGGATGCTGGTTGTTCGGCAACGTCTTCGGCGCAACGGTCATTGCGGTCGTCGGTCACGACACCGGTACCGATGGTCCGGCCCCGGTGTGGATCACGCTTGTCGCGGCGTTGGCGTTGTGGGTGCCGGTGCTGATCGGCCTTCGGCTTGTCAGCGTCCGTTTCGGCATCGGTGGATGGGTCGCCGACTATGGCTTCGCGTTTCGTCTGATCGACCTTGTGGGGATTCCGATCGGGGTGCTGTCACAGCTGGTGTTGGTCCGTTTGGTGTACTGGCCACTGGTCGAGGTGTGGCCCGACACCTTCTCGTCCCCTGCGCTCGAGGAAACGGCCAAGGACCTCTACGACAGTGCCGATGGCGTGTGGCTGGTGGCGTTGGTGTTCATCGTGGTGATCGGCGCTCCGGTGGTCGAGGAGTTGCTGTACCGGGGGTTGCTGCAGGGTGCGCTGATGCGCCGTGTGAACGAGCCGATTGCGGTGGTCGCGGTCGCGGTCTGGTTCATGCTGATCCACTTCAGGCCGGTCGAGTACCCCGGCCTGCTCGTCATTGGATTGGTGCTCGGGGCGTGTGCCCTGGTCACGCGCCGCCTTGGCCTGAGCATCGTCGGCCACGCCGCGTTCAATGCGACCGGCCTGGCGTGGGTGGCCACACGATGACGCCGCGCGATTCCGTTGAGGCAGCCCGCAAGTCGGGTGACGAGTTGAGCGGCGGCGGTGATGGGAGAATGACATCGATGGTCGATCAAGTGCTCGAACGTGTCCATGAACTCGACGTCGAGCCGGTCACGCCGGACATCGTCGT